>JBJEJS010000368.1:0-8132 GCA_051878235.1 Candidatus Cryptobacteroides sp. | reverse complement strand
GAGGGCCTCCGGGACAAAACCCGCAAAGCCCTGGCAGACAGGGGACATTCCCAGAGAGCGCATCCTGCCGATAATCTTATGCTGGAGGGCAATCTGCCTCTCGTGCCATTGAGGGGACATTCCGCCGTCCACCTGAGTCATATTTCCCATCCTCATCCAGGGGAAATGGGCCGGTCCGGTGAAATATTCATCAATCTCCTCCTGCGACAGGCCGAAACTTTTCCAGACCCTTGCGAGGACAGCCTCACCGGCTATCGGGGCGAGGGGCATATTGAATCCGTGAAGGGCCATCCAGTCAATCTCCCTCTCCCATTCCTCCCAGCCCCAGAAGGCCGAAGTATAACCGAAGGTGCAGACATTCTGATATAGCCTCTGGGCAAACGGAGAGACGGACTCCCGCCGTTCCATATCCGGCACGGATTCAGGGAAATCGAGCCTGTTGCCCGTCCAGGATGCGATTCCGCAGCCGTTCTCAAGGATGTAATCGTGGAATCCCTTGCAGACTGCCACAGGACTGCTCCCCTCGACCGTCAGCACGCCGTCCTTTGCGGAAAGGGCGTAACGGTCAAGACTGTCAGGAGATTCCGTCACGACAATGCGGACATTGGAGGGCATCTCACCGAAAGTCCTTTCAATCACCCCCTCGGCAGCCTCCTTACCGTTTGGAGAACAACTTGCCGCAACTGCAAGGACAGTCGCGGCAATGGCATATTTCATTGAATCGTATCTCATTTGTTTGTAATACTTTGGGTATATACGCTCCCATAAGGGTCCTGTGCCGTCACGCTGACTGTTGACCAGCCATCCTTAGGGGCATAATGGAAAATATGGTCGTTGCTCGTGTTCACGCTGCCGGCAAGGTATGCGTCACGGTCGGCAAATTTCATATTCGATGACGGACCGTATTCCGTCTTTACCCCGTCCTCGTCAACGGTTATCTTCCAGTCCTTGTCCCAGGCGAAGACATTGAACACAATCCCTGTGACAGACGCGGGGGCAGCCCCCTTGGCTATTATGGATGCGTATGAGCCGGGGGCATACAGTTTCATCTGGTAGTCCCTGTCGGTCTCGGCACCCATATAATACCTGTCAATAAGCCTGCCGTCCTTGAAATGATAGACCGCGAAGCCGCGCGGAGAGCCGTCATTGCAGAGTTTCGAGGTGTTCCACAAATCACCGCAGGCCGCCCCGTGCTCGAACTCAATCAGGTCATCAGTGATGTCATTCTTGTAGTTGTGGTGGAGGTGTCCTGAAAGGAGGATCGCCTTCCTGCCTTCAAGAACTTTGTAGAATTTGTCCGAATTCCCGCAATATGAGGATGATGGGGAATATCTCCTGTCCGTCGGCGAATGTATTCCGATGACGACAAGCCTGTCCTTTCCGACAAACGAGAGGTCCTTCTCCAGCCATTCCAGCTGCGCCTCGGTGAAGCCTCTGTCATATTCCTTGTTTCCCTTATATATTATATTGTCCATAGAGACAAAATGCACCCCTCCGATATTCCAGGAACAGTTTTCCGGACCGAAGGTGTTGCGGTACACAGCCGAGGCCTCCTTGTCGTCGGCAATCTTCAGGTCATAGTCGTGGTTGCCGATTGTATGGAACACAGGGAATCCCAGACGGGTTATCTGCTTCACATAGTCATTCTGGAGGATGTCCATATTGTCCCATCCCATATCACCGAGGGAGAAACCGTACAAAGGACCGGAAATGCTTGAGGCATATTTGAGTATGCCCGGCATCACCTCATTGCTGAAGGTGCTGACATTGCTTGAATTGTTCAGTTGGATGTCCGCAAAGACCATCAGGCTGAATTCCTTATTGTCGGAAGTCTTCTCAAGGACGAAATCCGACTGTACGGCCTCGCCTGAGCGCAGGATGATGTTGTTGTGGATTTTCGGAAGGCCTGAGGATCTGACGGGGATGGCATAGCCGGACGGAACGGAGACGAAGACCATCCTTGTGCCTGAGGCGGCCTTCATCTGGTAGATGCCGTCGGCGGATGTCACCACGCAACTTGTCCCGTCACTCACCACAGCACCGCCAATGGGGTTGCCGGAAGCGTCACGCACATAGCCCACCACATTCATTCCCGGGGCAGGCTCTATTTTACCCGAATCCTTGGCGCAGGAGACCAGCGCCAAGGAAATCAGAATAGAAGCATAAACAATTGACAATTTTTTCATAGGCAGACTACTCTAATGTGTAACCAGGGGTCTGGAGCACAAGTCCGGAAGAAGCGACCAGGGCAGTCGTCGGAATCGGGAACCTGTTCAGGTGCTTGCTCCTTGACGGCGTGTGGTCCCACCACTCCCCCTCGGTGAACTGGCCCCAACGGATGAGGTCGGTCCTTCTGCGGGTCTCCCCGAGGAACTCTATCTGCCATTCGTCCAGCATCCTGTACATATCAAGGTTGGCTTCGGTGACAGGATCCGGGTCCATCCTGTTGGTGAAGTTCCTTGCCCTCACCTCATTGATGAGGTCGGCGGCATCCTTCTTCCTGCCAGCCCTGAGATAACATTCAGCAAGCATATAGTTCACTTCGGTATATCTCACATAGGCATAGTCCGGATCCCAGCGGATGTCAACATCCGTCTGGTTGGGCACAGGCCATTTCACAAGCCTCACTCCGGAACTCTCCTCACCGTCGTTCATCGTGGAAGGCAGGTCCTCGACCGAGGCATATTTCTTTCCCACCTCTGAGAATCTTGCGACCTGGTCAACAAGGGTGATGACCTGTCCGCTGTATTCCCTGTTGCCGACACAACCTACCCCTGTGTCAGGATTGACAAGTTTCCCGACAAGGAACATCCCCTCATATTTCTTGTTGCCCTTGTAATAGTAAGGCTTCTTGCGCAGGTCGGCATCGTTGAACTTGGAGTAGGATCCTCCGAGTTTGTAGGAATATCTGTTGCCGACAGGGTCAAGGGAAGGAGTCAGCATATAGCCGTTGTAGGCGGTGTGCTTCTCGATGTTGAAATAGTCGTGGATGTTGTATGGCAGGAAGTACCTGTACCAAAATTCGCTTTCGAGGTAGTTCGTCTGGTTCGGGATGCTCCAGACGGCCTCAGCGGAGACATTGTTGTCGAAGCCGTGAATCGTGCTCCAGTCATTCTCAATGGCATACGGGCCATAGACTCCGTCACGCAGGTCCTCACAGATTTTCTGTGCCTTGGCGAAGTAGTCGACTCCCTCAAGGTCGGCAGGGGTGTCAGGAGTGTTGCGGTCGACAAGATATGCCTCGGCATTGAAATACAGGCGTGCGAGAAGGATGGCCGCAGCGGCTTTCCTCATATAGCCGTCCTGTGCCTCGTTGAGGGACTGCTTTGCGGGAAGTTCGTCGATTGCCCTGAGGAGAAGTTCCTCCACGTGGAAGAAAAGTTCCTTCTCAGTGCTGCGCCCTTTGGGCTGCTCCGTGGATGTGTTATATATAGGAAGCCCGCCGAAAGCGTCAAGTCCCATAAGATAGAAGAAGCCTGTGATTCCGTCCAACTGGCCGAGTTGGTGGGTCTTGTCCTGGTCGGTCATTCCGAATTTGGAATAGTCGAGGGCCGAGAGGTCGTCCCTTGCGGCAAGGGCGTATGCGACTCCCTGAAGGGTCAGTTCATAGAGTTTCTGGACATATGGATGGTCCGCAGTCCAGGTGTGGTACCAGAGCATCTGCTCGCTTCCGGAATTGTAGAAGTCGGACCCCCTCTTTGGGCAGCACATCTCGTCTGACGACAATTCAAGCACCCTGTAGGACTCCCTGCCCGGGTCCACATAATATTTCCAATGTGTGAACGGACGCGCAAGGACGGTGTATGTGTTCTCAGGAGAAGTGTAGAAAGTGTCAGGGGTGACCTGCGAGTACGAAATCTCATCAAGATTGCAACCGGTGAATAACAGGGCGGCACATCCGGTCAGGACTGAAAGAAATATCGTTTTTTTCATATTCTTCATTGTTTAGAAACTATGTTTAGAATGTCAGTTGGACTCCGAGCGTGAAACGGCAGGTGCGCGGATACAGGCTTGAAGAGTCGTTCTTGATATATTCGAATCCCGGATTCAGTCCGTTGATGTTGACCTCCGGATCCATTCCCGAATATTTTGTGAAGGTTGCCACATCCCTGACAGTCAGATATATCCTGAGTTTTGAAAGATATATGTTATACTTCTGCAAAGGAAGGGTGTAACCGAGGTTGATGGCGTCAATCTTAAGGAACGAGCCGTCCTCGATGAAATAGTCGCAGAGGATTTTCTCATCCTTTATGTCCTTGTTCTTGGTGTAGGCCGTACGGAGCACATTGTATCCGTCCTGCCTCTGGAGCCCGTAGTACATCTCCATCTGGTTATATACATCGAAGTCAAGCCAACTGCGGAGATAGATTGACAGGTCGAGGCTCTTCCATCTGAAGTTGTGGTCCCACGCGAGGATTGCCTTAGGTATCGCGTTCCCGACATAATGCTTGTTCTCCTCGACAAGGTTGTTCACGGAGCCGTCCTTGGCAGGCACGACCTCATTGTCCTTGTTGTAGATGAGCCACTTGCCGTCATCTGTCAGTCCCGCATACTTATATACGAAGAACTGTCCGATTTCGGAGCCGTTGGTGAGCCTTACTGCATATCCGGGGTTGCCCGGAGAAGGGAATTTGACCTGGTCAAGGATGAAGTCGGCACCCATATCGGTGATGGTCGAGCGGTTGTTGGAGAAGCGCAGGGCCGTTGACCAGGTGAAATCCTTGGCACGGACAAGGTCTCCGCCGATCTCGAACTCGTAACCGATGTTCCTGAGAGTTCCGATGTTCTTCATCATTGTGGAATAGATATACGGAGGCTGAGGCACATTCACCTCGTAAAGAAGGTCCTTCACCTTGCGGTTGTACCAGTCGAACTTACCCCAAAGCCTGTTGCCGAAGAACGCGAAGTCCAGACCCACATTCACCTCTCCTTTCTCCTCCCATTTGAGGTCAGGATTGATGTTCTTGGCTGTTCCGTAGGTAGGCAGGTAACCATATCCCGGGGCAGGCCAGGTGGCGTAGGACTTGTATTGACGGGTGCTGTAGCCTGTGTCGAAGCCATTGTTTCCCGTCACACCGTAACCGGCCCTGACCTTCAGGTCGCTGAGCCACTCCACATCCTTGAGGAAACTCTCCGCAGAGATGCGCCAACCGGCTGACACGGCCCAGAAGTTACCCCACCTGTGGTTAGGGCCGAACTTTGACGAGCCTTCCCGTCTGTAACTTGCCTGGACCATATAGCGGCTGGCATAGGAATAATTGACACGGGCAAAAATCGAGAGGAGCCTTTCGCGCGGAGCCTTGTTTGACTCCATCTCCGCCTTTCCCTCATTGAGCCAAGTTCCCGAGCCGAGGTCCCAAGGACCTATTCCGTCAACGGTGAAGTCATAGTTTGTGGCGTTGAACTTCTCCCTGCCGTTGTGCTGATAGAAACTGTAGCCTGCAACGGCATTGACACTATGGTCGCCGAACATCTTGTCGTATGAGAGGTAAGCCTCGACATTGTAGCGGTCCTGGGCGTCATATCCGTGATATGCCGAGCCGTTCCGGGCGTTGTCGATTGATTCCTTGTGCTCCGCCGAGACATATTTGTACTGGTAGTACATCCTCTTGTCGAGTCCGACTGTGGCGGTTGCGGAAAGCCCGTCCCAGATGCGCACCTTCAACTGGGCATCGGCAAGGAGCCACTGGTCACGGCCGATGTTCTCCCTCAGTTCGATGTCGGCTACAGGGTTGAAGTCAGAGCCTCCGAAACCTGCGCCGGAAACATTGTAAAGAAGTTCATTGTCCGGATTCATAAGAGGGATGGTAGGGTTGAGCATAAGGGCAGTGTTGAATGTGCCCGCAGAATTGCGGCGGTCGCGTTTCGCGTTCCTGTACTCCGCATTCGCCTTGATTTCCACCCTGTCGTCAAACATACTGAAATGCGCGTTGATACGGCCTGAGAGGTCTGTCCTGGAGTCTCCGATGACGATACCCTTCTGGTCTGACGCCGTGAATGAGGCATAGACCCTTGCAGCCTTAGTTCCTCCTGAGACGCTCAGATGATGCCTGTGGGAGAAGGCATATTCATTCAGCAGGGCGTTGTACCAGTTGGTGTCAGAGCCGTAATCAGTTCCGAGGCCGTACTCGATGTACTCGTCCGAAGTGAGCATATCGGGCCTGCGCTTGATCACTTCGGTGGAGAACTCACCTGTGTATGATGCCGAGACACGGCCTTCGCGTGCCTTCTTTGTCGTCACGAGAATGACACCGCCTGCGGCACGAGTTCCGTAGATTGCTCCCGCCGACGCATCCTTCAGCACATCGATGGACTCGATGTCCTCGGTGTTCAGGGCACGGAAGTCGCCTCCCGGAATGCCGTCGATGACTACAAGAGGGCTCTTGTCGGCGTTGACTGATGCCACACCCCTGAGTTGGAAGTTGTTCTCGCTGTTCGGGCTGCTCGTCCCGGAGATTGTGAGTCCCGGAATCTTCCCGACAAGGGCGGTGGCAATTGTCGATCCGCCCAGGCCGGCAGTCAGGTCGTCAGCCTTGAGGGAAGTGATTGAGGATGTCACCTGCTTCTTCTCCAGAGTACCGTATGCGATGACCACTGTCTCCTCAAGGGAGAAGTTGTCCTCGTTGAGCATCACATTCAGGACGCTCTGGTTTGCGAGTCTGATTTTCTTGTCGGTGAATCCTATGAAGGAGAAGCAGAGCACATCCCCCTCCTTCGCCGTGATGGAATAGTTTCCGTCGGCATCGGCTCCCGCACCGTTGGAAGTGCCTTCGACCAGTACGGAGGCACCCGCGAGAGGCTCACCTGTGACATCGGTGATCTTTCCGGTAAGAGTTCTTGTCTGGGCGTATGACAAATTGCATATCCCGACAGCCAGAAGGCACAGGGCAAGAGCCTTTCCTGCAATACCTTTTATTGTCATATTACACATATACGGTTAATTTTTAGTCAAACAATCACTTTTTGCGCGCTACCATTATGTTGTCGCAGTGCCAACGCTGCTGGTCAGGCAGTTCATCAGCGGCCAACATCATTTGTGTCGGCCTGATGTTGATCCTGGTGTCCTTCGTAACCCCGACGATTGTCACGGACGGAGTCATCCACTTCAATTCCTTCTTCACCTGGTCCGATGCGATAGGGTCACAAGTCTTGCCCGCAGGGTCGGAAGTCCCCTCGACTGTTCCCTCACCTTCGACCTCTACGGTGATTGTCACCTTGTCGATGTTTCCGCTTCCTGTCATATGGGCGCACCAGTCAAATGAGAGCACGATGTCCGCAGTCTCCCCCTCCTCAAGGTCAAGGGCAGGAATCTTGAGACCGGTGTGATAGTCGGTCTTGCCCATTTTCAGATATGCGTCCTGAAGGTACATACACTCATAACTGCCCTCAACATAACGCAGGTCCACATAACCGCGTCCATTGAACAGTTCAATGAACTTGTCCCTCAATTCATACGAATCATTGTATTTGGCATAGATGTTCGGAGCAGAGGCACTCGCATTGCCCTCAGCGATGCTGTCACCGACAGGCTTTGTCGGATTGATGGCATTGTAGGCGTCAATCACAGGTCTGAGCCAGGAGAAATCATCCTTGAACAGCAGGTCATTGTCCTCGTATATGGTCGCGGACTGGGAAACAGTGGCCTCCGCCTTGTTGTCTCCCCTGACGGATGCGATGACGATTGCACCTGTCCTCAGCGCTCCCGTTTCGTTCTTTGAGACCGTGAATGTCACAGTCACCTCGCCGGCTGCACCCGAAGCGGGAGTCAGCGTTATCCAGGACGGCGCAGTTGCAGTCCAGTCCGATGACGAAGTGACGACAAAAGAGAGGGATGAGGCGTCATCCTTGACACCATACTTGCTCAGGGAGAAATTAGGGACACTGATCTCAAGCCCGTCCTTGGACTGGCTGACGGTCACTTCCTTGGTGAGATTTCCCGCCTTTATGGCCAGTTTTCCCGTGCGTGCGCCCTCCGCGCTGTTGTTCTCTCCCGCAAGGACCTCTATCTTGATGTACTGGCCGGGATTTCCGCCTGTCAAAGACGCGCCGAGCCAGTCATTGTCAGAAGTGATTGTCCAGTCACTGTTGACATCGAGGATATAGAACGATGCCTTTGCCCCGTTGTCGAGCAG
>JBJEJS010000367.1:0-1681 GCA_051878235.1 Candidatus Cryptobacteroides sp. | reverse complement strand
GGACATAACAAAACCCCGAAAGTTTTTTGTCTAACTTTCGGGGTTCATGTCATTTACGGCCAACTCTTTTTTTTAGGAAAATTCCTATATCTTTGCAGGAATGATCTGTTTTTCTATGGGGAAAATCAAAAAATCTGACATAATCACGGGAAAGGATGCCCGAAAGACAGGGAAGGTCCTTTTGAAGGCGGCAGGCTGGATTGCAGGCATCTGGGCAGTTATTCTTGTCATCGTGCAGATAGTCCTCTCCCCTTCCTTCCTGACAAGGACGGTGGAGGGAATAGCCGACGACTACATTGACGGCACACTTGACTTCGGAAAGGTGAGCGCATCGGTGTTCAGGCATTTCCCGAATGTGAGCGTCACGCTCGACTCGGTGAGCCTCACTTATCCGCCTGAGAGATTCGCGACATTTGACAGCACGGGAACGCATAACAGGCTTATGAGACGGGGAAAGGGAACGGATGCCGACACCTTGGCTTCTTTCGGCAAGTTCACGGTCTCTGTCAATGTGATATCGCTTCTTAGAGGGGAAATAAGGATTCCATACGCACAGATGAGCAGGCCGAGGGTCTTTGCGAAGAGTTACAACGATTCGACCGCCAACTGGAACATTTTCAGGGCTTCTGACGGGGAGGCCGCTGACGGGGGAAAGGATTCCGTGAAAGTGGAGAAGACGGGAAAAGGGTCGGGATTCCCGCTGTCGGGCATCAGCCTCGGCAGGGTCAGCCTTGAGGAAAATCCTGTCATCGTGTACTGCGACAAGAAGGATTCGATTTTCATTGCCCTGAGGCTCAATCAGATGTATATCGAGAGACACCGTAAGGAATATGCGGTGAAACTGGAGGCGAGGACAGGCGTGTCGATGCCTTCCATCGGGAGGATAATGGTCCCGATTGAGGCTTCCGCGACAGTCTCATTCCCTAAGGACTCCGTTCCTGCGATAAACATAGGCAGGCTGGAGGCTTCCGTGGCGGACATTCCTGTGACGGCTTCGGGCTGCGCGAAATATTATCCTGACAGCCTTGCCCTGGATGTCAGCGCATCGATTGACGGATGCAGGATCGAGGATGTCCTGGGCTATCTGAAACGGAGCGCGTTCAAGGACGCCCTCGATTTCAAGACGGACGCGGTGCTGAATGTGGAGGCCGCAGCGAAAGGCAGGTACACATTTGACGGCAAGATTATTCCTGCCATAGATTTCAGGCTGGACATTCCTGACGCAATGCTCGTCAACCCCAAAATCGGGATGAACGCGAGGGCAGGCTCGGACATAACCGCATCGGGAGGGGGCGGAAAGCCTGTGGATGTCGATGTCAGAAACCTGTATTTTAACGGGGAATCCATATATATGTCTTTGAAGGGGAAGGTCTCGGACATAATCGGGAAGGACCCTGTCTTTGACATTGACGGAAGGATTGCGACATCGCTCGACACCATTGCCACATATCTCCCTGATGACCTCGGGATTGAGATGGAGGGAGGAATCGAGGCGGAGGCTAAGGGACGCATCAGGATGTCCCAGATCGACCCTTACAGGTTTTACGGCGCGGACCTCACGGGATTTGTCAGGAGCGGGAAACTGAAGGTGGCGATGCCGGCGGATTCAATAAATGTGGACCTCGACAGCGTGGATGTGACACTTGCCACTGTGGGGAACAAATATGACGAGGATGTGAAG
>JBJEJS010000366.1:0-1685 GCA_051878235.1 Candidatus Cryptobacteroides sp. | reverse complement strand
GGACCCGTGCAGGAGAACGAGACGAGCACAAGGGTGAGTGCCATAAAGAAGATTCCTAAAAGACCTCCCTTGTCCGCCCCCTTGTCGCTCCTGTTCACGAGGGACGAAGGCAGCACTATCTCAAACGCCCCGAAGAAGGAGGCCGCAAAAATCATAAACACAATGAAGAATATGATGTTCGGAATCCAATGTGTCGCAAGCCAGTTGAATATGTCGGCCGTGACGGCATCCCCTCCGGCAATCCTCGTGATAAGGATAATCAGCGAGATCGGGACCGTGTAGAGCAGGACGATGAAAAGTCCGTACATAGAGGCCTTGAACCTTCCTGCCGCAGGACTTGACGAGCCTTTCATAAAGAATGAGACTGTCATCGGCACCATAGGGAAGACGCACGGTGTCAGCAGGGCGGCGAAGCCCCAGAGAATCGCTTCTATGAGCATTGCCCAGTTGAAGCCTTTCTCCTCTTCGGGTGACCCGATGGGTGTGCTGTGGGACTCCTCTATTGAGGATTCCGTCACGCTCCCCTCAGGAATGCCGGCCTCTTCCGTCCCGGCCGTCCCGTCTGCCACGACGGTTATTCCGATGACGGTGTGCTCAGGTATCAGGCAACTGGTGAGGTCACAACTCTGCCAGTTGATTTCCGCCTCGAGGGACGCTTCCTTGGCATTCAGGGTCAGATCCTGGGCAATCCTGATGTTCTTGTGGAACACAATCATCCCGTCCTCGACCCGTGAGCCCTCAAGGTCGTAAACCTTCCCTTTCAGGCTGCATCCGGTCAGTTTGTCAAAACTGACTGTGGTGGGGGAGAAACCGTCTTCAGAACCGTAGGTGTGCAGTCCGTCGGCAATCTTGCCTGAAAACACTATCCTGTAGTCCTGTCCTCCAATATGCTCGACCTCGGAGGACCATTTTATGGATGCCTCCTGAGCAAAACTTGCGGCACACACTAATGCGGCCGCAAGCATTGACACAAATCTCTTCATCCTGTTTCCCATTATTTCGCAAAGGCAACCGAGCGGGTTTCCCTGATGACGGTGATCTTGACCTGTCCCGGATAGACCATCTCGTCCTGGATTTTCTTTGCGATGTCCTTTGACAATGCCTCGGCATCCTGGTCCGTCACCTGGTCGGCACCCACGATGACCCTGAGTTCCCTTCCGGCCTGGATGGCGTAGGTCTTAGTGACGCCAGGGTAGGACTGGGCGATGTTCTCCATATCCTTGAGTCTCTTGATGTAGGATTCGATGACCTCCCTCCTCGCTCCAGGGCGTGCCCCTGAAATGGCGTCTCCGACCATCACCAGAGGTGAGATGATGGATGTCATCTCGATTTCCTCGTGGTGCGCTCCAATCGCGTTGCAGATTTCCGGCTTCTCCTTGTATTTCTCGGCGAGTTTCATACCGAGGATTGCGTGAGGAAGTTCAGGATCTTCGTCGGAAACCTTTCCGATGTCGTGGAGCAGACCCGCCCTCTTTGCCGTCTTAGGATTGAGTCCGAGTTCGGAAGCCATTGTGGCGCAGATGTTTGCCACCTCGCGGGCGTGCTGGAGAAGATTCTGTCCGTATGAGGAACGGTATTTCATCCTTCCGATGAGCTTCACCAGTTCGATGTGCATCCCGTGGATTCCGAGGTCGATGCAGGTGCGCTTTCCGGTCTCCATAATCTCATCCTCAAGCTGCTTCTGG
>JBJEJS010000365.1:0-1691 GCA_051878235.1 Candidatus Cryptobacteroides sp. | reverse complement strand
AAAGGAGGCACTGCTGCGGCTACGGCTTCCGCCAGTACCATATCAAGGCCAACAGAGGCTATTCCATCTCCAACACCCACAAGAAGTTCGAGTCGATGGAGCCGTATCACCCTGATATGATTATAACGAACTGTCCAGGCTGCCCGTATTTTCTTGACAGATGGCAGTATGCCATTTCCGAGATGGAGGGAAAGACCTATTCCCAGGACGGCTACGGGATTCCTGTCTTCACCTACGAGGAGGTGGCATCCCTTGTGCTCGGCTATGATCCTTGGGACATCGGGCTTCAGCTGCATCAGGTCGCCGTTGAGCCGCTTTTGGACAAAATCGGCATAGAGTACGACCCTTCAAGGAAATATGAGGGCATCGACAGGAAGGACCTTTCCCGTCCTGAACTGCCTGGAGTGCTCAGATGCTGTTGATTAATTGCGAAATTTGAACAGATGAGAGAGAATGTCGTAATAATAGGCGGAGGCATTGCCGGGCTTGAGGCTGCAGGACAGTTGGCAGGTCTGGGCTACAACCCTATCCTTGTCGAGAAGGAAGACCATCTTGGAGGGCATATTGCAGATTGGCACTGCCTTTTCCCTGACCTGATTCCGGCAAGGGATGTGGTATCCTCGCTTGTGGCGGGGGCATCATCCGCAAATATATTCACCAATACGGAAGTCCTGCACATCAACAAACTGCGTGACAGTTACAATGTGATGCTCTCAAACGGCGTGTCTGTGATGACAAAGGCCGTCCTTTTCGCCACAGGCTTCAGGCTTTTCGATGCCCATAAGAAGGAGGAATACGGCTACGGTATTTATGACCAAGTGATTACCAACAGCGACCTCGAGAAATGGTTTAACGGTAATCCTGACCCGAGGATTGACAACTCTATGATGTCGTCCGCCGCATTCGTCCATTGTGTCGGCTCACGGGATGTGAAGGCGGGCAACCCGCAATGCTCCAAGGTCTGCTGCATCACGGCTGTCAAACAGGCCATTGAACTGAAGAAGAAGTTCCCTGAAATGATGGTCTGGTGTTTCTATATGGATTTGAGGATGTTCGGTAAGAAATACGAGGACTTCTACATTTCCGCCCAGAGGGACTACGGTGTCCGCTTCATCAGGGGCAGGGTCTCCGAGGTCAGTGAGGCCATCGACGGAAGGGTCGTGGTCAAGGCCGAGGACACTCTTGCAGGAAGACCCGTGAAGGTCACCCTCGACCTTCTGGTGCTGATGTCCGGAATGGTGTGCAATCCCGGGATTGTCAGAGAGCCAGGCACAGTGCAGTTCCCTGTGGACAGCGACGGATTCCTGAAATGCCGCAACAGCGTGGCTGACTTCAACCTGTCAACTCAGGAGGGAATCTTCTTTGCAGGTGCGTGCACCGGACCAAAGACGGTTCCCGAGACAATAGCCGAGGCGCGTTCCGCCGCCCTGTCAATTCACAACTGGCTCAAAAGCAAGGAATGATGGATTTCGGTTTCAGCATATCCCGCAGTTCGGCAGTCAATCTTGACAATGCCGCCACAGGGCGTTTCACAATGCTCCATTCATTGGAGCCGGATGTGCTGAAGTGCATCGCCTGCGGGAGTTGCACCGCAAGTTGTCCTGCGGGGAGATTCTCAGGGATGAGCCTTCGGAAGGTCATCCTCAATCTGCAAAGGGGCAGGGAGAAAGAGGCTATGGAGATGCTTCACG
>JBJEJS010000364.1:0-8262 GCA_051878235.1 Candidatus Cryptobacteroides sp. | reverse complement strand
AGACCGACTCGCTCTGGAAACTAAGCCCTACCGTCGAGGAAATCAAGCTCAGCAAGCCGAGGAAGAGCCTTGCGGCAAAGAGCAGCAGGAGGGACATCAAGCACGAGGACACCATTGCGGTGTTCACCACGACAGCCCAGGGAGAGACTGTGGAGCAGTACGGAATCGAGATTGAGTTCAAATATCCTGTTGTCAAAGGCGCATTCGACTCCCTTGAGTTCCGCTACCTGAATCCGAGGCAGCAGGAGAGCAAGGGGAAATACACAATCACCCGCGACAGCCTGAACTTGAGGAAATATGTGGTGCGCCCTGAGGTGAAATTTATGCCGGGATATGAATATTTCCTGAAGGTGCCTTACCGCAAGTTCCAGGACATAAACGGTTTCTGGAACGACAGCACCGAAGTCAAGGTGACTCTCCCGAATGACGACAAACTCAGCAGCGTGAATCTCATTCTGAGCGGAGTTCACAACTTCTACATCGTGGACCTTCTCAATGAGAAAAGGGACAAGGTGCTCAGGTCCTATAGGATTGACAAGGACTGCACCCTGCCGTTCCCTTACCTGAAGGCCGGGAAATATTCCATCAGGATAATCGAGGACATCAACGGCAACGGAATCGTGGACACAGGTAACCTCCTGTCGCACAAGCAGCCTGAAAAGGTCCGCTTCTACAAGTTGAAGGACGGCACATTCCTGATAGACATTCCTGAGATGACCGAACTTGACCAGGAGATTAACATCGAAGAATTGTTCCGCTGATATGAAAAGATATATCAAATTATCCATATTCCTTCTCCTGCTCTGCACGGCGGTGTCAGCGCGTGACAAGAAAACGCGCGTCAAGGCTGTTGCGGAGGCGCTTGACACGGTTTCCTACAGTGACGAATATCTCGATACGGTGAATGTCAAAAAGTCTATGACAATCAATGACTACACCCTTCTTGGCGTTCATTACGGAGTGGGGTTGAACCAGATGTCCTGGAGCCCTTCTATGGAGCAGAAGATGCTTTTCACGCCGGTAAATGTCGGCGTGAGTTGGACAAGATACGGGAAGATGTTCGGGTATATGCCATATTTCGGAATACAGATAGGGGCGTTGTACACGAAGGAAGGATATAAACTTGAGGAGGGCTACAAGGTCCAGGGTGCAAGCACCGCAATTATGCAGATTCTCGAAGTGCCTGTCCTTGCGCACATCCATTACGACTTCTGGAAGATGAAACTGATGGTGAACATCGGATTCTACGGTGCCTACAGGCTATCCATCCAGAGAATTGGGGATTCGGTCAGGGACGAGTACGAGCACAATTTCACAGAGACGGACTACCGCTGGGACTACGGAATCAAGGGAGGCGCAGGCTTCGGCTTTGTCTTTGACCCTGTGGAGATACATTTCAATGCCTGGTACAAATACGGTTTTGGATCGCTCTACAAGGCAAATTATTACAGCGAGTATTATTACCGTTTCGCGACGGCATCCAATTTCGCCTTCACCATTGGTCTGCATTTCCAGATCACAAAACGCATCGGAAAGACAAACCACCAGTTGAAGAAGGAGGCGAAGACATTGTTTGATTCAAAGCAGTTCTGATAATGGAGACAATTGCAGTAAAGGTCGGGAATCTGACAATAGGCGGGGGAAATCCTGTCGTTGTGCAGACAATGTGCAACACGCACACATCAGACATAGGGGCCAGTCTTGCCCAGTGCCGCAGGCTGTCCGAGGCGGGGGCGCAGATGATAAGGCTGACAGTACCGACCCTGAAGGATGTGGAGGCTCTCGGGGAGATAAGGAGAAGACTCAGGGAGGAAGGGATTGACACTCCTCTGGTGGCCGATGTGCATTTCTCGGCGGAAATTGCCATCGCTGCCGCAAAAACCGTGGAGAAGGTCAGGATAAATCCGGGGAATTTCCACAGGGACCACGCGAAGGCAAAGGGCCTTTTCGCGGAACTTGTGTCAGTCTGCAGGGAGCACGGCACGGCATTGAGAATCGGCCTTAACCACGGCTCACTCGGAGAACGGATCACCACCCTGTACGGCAACACTCCCCTTGCGATGAAGGAGGCGGCGATGGAATGGCTGGAGATGTGCAAGGAGAATGATTTCTACAATGTCGTGGTGTCGCTCAAGGCAAGTAACACTCTTGTAATGACAGAGGCCTACAGGCTGCTGGCCAAGGCGATGCAGGAGGACGGGACCGTCTTCCCGCTTCATCTGGGAGTGACTGAGGCCGGTGGCGGCGACAGCGGACGCATCAAGTCAATTGCGGGCATATACTCTCTGCTGTCGGAAGGCATAGGTGACACCGTGAGGGTTTCCCTTACAGAGGACCCCGCGAATGAAATCCCTGTCGCACAATATCTCGCCGACAGGCACGCAAGGAAGATATATTCCACGATGACATCGCTCAGGCTTGAGGACAAGGAGGCCGTCGCGGTTTATGATGCCCCTTCAAGGGAAAGGCTTTTGGAGGATGTGACCGCCGATTTTGCAAAGATGCTGTTTGAAAAGAAGATCGACAGGCTCGTGATTGAAGGGGAATATGCCGATGCGGACGGCAACAGGATCAGTATGACGGGGACGGAATTTGCGGAATATCTTGTGGATGAACTGATGCAGGCGACCAGAAGGAGATTCTACCGTCCTGAATATATCGCTTGTCCCGGATGCGGAAGGACTATGTATGACCTTGAAAGCACCTTCAACAAGGTTGTGGAAAGGACATCGCACCTGAAAGGTCTTGTGATTGCCGTGATGGGCTGTATAGTGAACGGACCCGGCGAGATGGCGGATGCGGACTGGGGTTATGTCGGAGAGGGACGCGGAATGGTGTCGATATACAAAGGTAAGACTCCCCTGTTGAAGCATATTCCTCAGGAAGAGGCGATTGACAAACTTCTGGAATTGATTGGTCAGGCTTCCGCAGATTGAGGAAGCCTTTTCACTATCACCTTGTCGATGCGCACGCCGTCCATATCGACGACCTCGAGCGAGAATCCGTTCCACTCCAGTTTCTCACCCGCCTCGGGTATGTGGTCCAACTCATCGAGGATCAGCCCCGCAACCGTAGTGTATTCCGAATCGGCGAAGTCATCCTCCTCCACATCGAAATGCCGGAGGAAATCCAGAATCGGACACTGACCGTCAACAAGCCATCCCTGGTTGTCTTCCCTCGCCACGATGTCAGGCTCCCCGTTGTCGTCGTTGACCGTTCCGACAATGCCTTCGATGATGTCCTTCAGGGTCACGATACCTGAGCACAGCCCGAACTCGTCACAGATCAAAGCCCTGCTGACGTGCTTCTTCTTCATCTCCTCAAGCACGGCATACACAGTCATATTCTCGTGGAAATAGACAGGCTCGCTGACCATCTTCTCAAGGTCGAAACTTGACTTGCCGACATTCAGCACGAAATCCTTCAAGGTTAGTATGCCTATCACGTGGTCAAGGTCTCCGTCGGCGACGGGATATTCCTCAAAAAGGTTTTCTTCTATAGTCTTTCTCACCTGCGCCTCGTCCATTCCCCTCTCAAGCCAGACAATGTCGCTCCTGTGGGTCATTATGGAACTGACCTTATAGTCCCCGAGGGTGAAGACATTCTCCACGATGTCCTGCTCAAGAGGCAGCACCTCGCCCTCCTCGGCACCTTCCTGAATGATCGAGCGGATTTCCTCCTCCGTGACTTTCGCCTCCTGGTTCCTGATTCCGAGAATCTTCACCACAAGGGCTGTGGTCTTGGAGAGCAGCCAGACAATCGGGGATGCAATCAATCCGATGACCTTCATCGGACCCGCCACGATTTTCGCCACCTTCTCCGCCGCGCTCATTCCGATTCTCTTAGGGACAAGCTCACCGAAAATCAAGGTGAGGAACATCACGATAAGGACAATGATCGCTTTTGAGAGTGACAGGGACGCCGAAGCGGAGACACCTAACTTCTGAAAAGACTCCGCAAGGGATGCCGCAAGCCTGTCGCCGGAGAAAATACCCGTGAGGATGCCTATGAGAGTGATTCCCACCTGGATTGCGGACAGGAACTTGTCAGGGTCCGACGCCAGTTTCAAAGCCGTCCTTGCCCCTGCAAGACCTTTCTCGGCCTCGCTCTGGAGATTGGACTTGCGTGCGGAAATCAGGGCGATTTCGGACATCGCAAAAAAACCGTTCAAAAGGATAAGGAAAAGGATAATGAAAATCTCACTCATGGCAATCACTTCCTCAATTCGGCTATAACTGTCTCACAGGCCCTCACATCATCACCTACTTTGACCTTTATGTCACTGTCAAGAGGAAGGTACATATCTATTCTTGATCCGAATTTTATGATTCCGCACTGGTCCGCCTTCGTGCAGGTCTCCCCAACTTTTGCATAACAGACTATCCTGCGGGCGAATGTCCCCGCAAGCTGCTTGAAGAATACATCCCCGAACTCGCTCCTTACGGCAACCGATGTGTGCTCATTCAGTTCCGAAGCCTTCGGAAGAAACGCGAGGAAATATTTCCCGGGATGGTATTTATAGTAGGTGACCTCTCCTGAGACCGGCCAGAAATTCACGTGAACATTGAAGAAGTCCATATAGACGGAAACCTGGATGCACTCCCCTTTCACATACTCGTCCTCAAAGACCTTGTCGATGATGACCACCTCCCCGTCGGCCACGGAAGTGACAACATTGTCCCCCTCCACAGTATCCCTGTCCGGAACTCTGAAAAAGAAAAAGACGAAGACCATAAAGAACAGCAGCAGGGCGGCTATCGGAAAGGATACGCCAGCCCAAGGGATGAAATAAAGCGACAGGAACATAAGCCCCGCGCAAACAACCCAAATACCGGCAATTGTGCCCAATCCGTCTTTATGTATCTTCATAACAGTTTTTTTCAACCGACAAAAGTAATCAAAAACTTCGACAATAAAAAACATTGTGCCCTAAAGGGCCCCAAAAGGTCCCTTAAAGAGCATTTATCAGTTCCAAATATATGATTCCCATCGGAATTGCGGTCAACGCGCTGTCAAAACGGTCGAGATAACCGCCGTGCCCCGGGATTCCCTTGCCGGAGTCCTTGATTTCATAATGCCTTTTCCACTGCGACTCTATGAGGTCCCCGTAAACTCCCGCCACATCCATCAGGACGGCAAGGATGATGCAATGGTAAAGAGGCAGGTCAAGGACACCGAGATAATACAGCGCGATTGCGATGAGCACCGCAGTCAGAAGCCCTCCCCAGAATCCAATCCAGGATTTCTTGGGCGAGATTGCAGGAAACAGTTTCCTGCCGTATTTCTGGCCGAGGGTTATGCCGAAGCAGTATGCCCCGACATCCGAGCCCCAGATGATGGCGAAGAAACAGACCATTGTCAGACCGCTGTAGGTCCCGTCCGCAGAAATCACCGCGAGGTTGGTCAAGGTCATAGGCATGCCGATGTAAAGCATTGCGGTGTAGAGGTTGGCGAACTTGCCGAACTCGGTCTTGTTCTTTACATACAGGGAGTCGATCATCACGATGAATACCGGTATGACAGCCAGAATCACCATCTTCCCGGGGATGCATTCATAACTTCTGGACAGGAATGTCAGAAGGAAGAGGATGCAGGCGGACAGTATTGTGAGCAGCCTTGAGAACCAGTAGGACTTTCCCATTGTCATCCTGAAGAACTCATACATCATCGCCGAGGTTATCCACAGCATAAGGGCGGCGAAAGAGAACCTGCACCACAGGAGTGAACCGAGCACCACCGCGATGAATCCGATTCCGGATATGGTCCTGATTATCACATTTTTCATAGGCAACATTATTTTAGTCTTCCGCAGGAACGGACGGCCCTTCCGCGGCAGCGGTCTCCTCAGGAGCGTCTTCCTTAACCTGTCCGCCTTTTCTCGGACCGAAGATGCGCTCAAGGTCGTCAGCGAAAATCACCTCCTTCTCAAGGAGCAGGGAAGCAAGTTCCAGGAATCCATCCATATTCTCCTTCAGGATTTTCTCCGACTTGTCGTGTATCTTCAGAATCAGGTCCTTGACTTCCTTGTCGATGAGTTCGGCTGTCTTCTCGCTGTATGGCTTGCCGAGTTCAAATCCCCGACTTCCTGTTGAGTCATAATAAGATATGTTCCCGACCTTGTCGCTCATTCCGTAATATGTCACCATAGAATAAGCCATCTTGGTCAGTCTTTCAAGGTCATTGAGGGCCCCTGTCGAAGGCTGTCCGTTGACAATCTCCTCCGCGACACGTCCTGCAATCAGGGAGCACATCTCGTCGTACATCTGCTCACGGGTTACCAGTTGGCGTTCCTCAGGAAGATACCAGGCGGCTCCGAGAGACTGTCCCCGCGGAACTATCGTCACCTTGAACAGAGGATTCGCATTAGGAAGAAGCCAACTTACGGTAGCGTGTCCTGCCTCGTGATGGGCGATGGACTTCTTCTCCTCCGGAGTGATTATCTTTCCCTTGCGCTCCAGACCGCCGATAATCCTGTCAACGGCATCGAGGAAGTCCTGACGGTCAATCTCCTTGTGGTTGTGCCTTGCGGCAGTCAGGGCAGCCTCGTTGCAGACATTCGCAATGTCTGCCCCGGAGAAGCCCGGAGTGTGCTTCGAGAGGAATTCCACATCGAAATCCTTGGCGAGTTTCAGTCCCCTGACGTGCACCTTGAAAATCTCCTCCCTCTCCTTCAGGTCTGGAAGTTCCACGTGAATCTGCCTGTCGAAACGCCCTGCACGCAACAGAGCCTTGTCGAGAATGTCGGCACGGTTGGTGGCGGCAAGGATGATGACACCGGAATTGGAATCGAATCCGTCCATTTCCGTGAGCAACTGGTTCAGGGTGTTCTCCCTCTCGTCGTTAGAGGAGAATCCCCCGTTCTTGCTTCTTGCACGGCCCACAGCGTCAATCTCGTCGATGAACACGATGCACGGAGCCTTTTCCTTCGCCTGGCGGAACAGGTCCCTCACACGGGACGCGCCCACACCCACGAACATCTCCACGAAATCAGAACCGGATATAGAGAAGAAAGGCACATTGGCCTCACCTGCCACAGCCTTTGCCAGAAGGGTCTTTCCCGTCCCCGGAGGGCCCACAAGAAGGGCTCCCTTAGGGATTTTTCCTCCCAGTGCGGTATATTTCTTAGGATTCTTGAGGAAATCCACTATCTCGACGACCTCATCCTTGGCCCCGTACAGTCCTGCGACATCCTTGAAGGTGACCTTCTGGTCGTTCTTCTCGGCAAGCTTGCCTGTGGACTTGCCCACATTGAAAATACCTCCCGGACCTGCGCCTCCGCCTCCCATATTGCGGGTCATACCCCTGAACATCAGGAAGTACATCAGCACGAGAATCACAGGGAAGATCAGCCATTCAAGCACTGTCCCCCAGACCTTGCTGTTGTTCTCTATGACAACCTTGAACTTCCCGTCCTCAGGAAGGGCGGCATTCAGTTCGCCGAACATCTCCTCGGCATTGAAACTGCCGGAGACAAGGAAGATGAAATGCGGGGACTTCTTGGGAATAGTGCCCCCGAACTTGTCGGCGTATTTCTCAATCCTGTCAGGACGCATCGTCACCCTGCCCTCGAAGTCATTACGGACAAAGACGACCTCCTTCACATCACCGGAAGAAGCCATCGCCTTGAACTCGTCCCATTCGATTTTCTGCGGATTGGCACCTCCCTGATTGAAAAACATCCAGATTATGCCGAGAACCAGAAGCATATATATCCAGGACATATTGAAGACAATCCTGACGGGCTTCCGACCGTTTTTACCATTTTTGCGTTCAGCCATTTTTCAAACATTAAGAGACTGTCAATCAGTGTATTCATTCCTGTCAGCATCAGCCCACAAGTCCTCAAGACGGTAGAAGTCCCGATACTGGTTCTGGAAAATGTGGACCACAATGTCGCCATAGTCAAGGATAATCCAGAAGGCATTCTCCCTTCCCTGGCTGCGCACAACCCTGCGGGAAGCCTTCTCAATCATCCTGTCCTCCACATTGTCCGCGATTGCAAGCACATTGGTGGTCGATTCCGCGCTGCAAACAATGAAATAATCTGAAATTGCCGTACCTATTTTCTTGAGATCAAGCGACACGACATTCTGTCCCTTCTTTTCAAGCATCGCGTCGGCGATGATCTTCACTTCGTTATTTTCCATTCAATGAATAGTTATGATTTTTATTATTTTTGCGACCGCAAATATAAACAAAAACTGCACCAATGACAATAATATGGCTTGATAGTGTCGATTCGACCAACAATGAGGCACTCAG
>JBJEJS010000363.1:0-8287 GCA_051878235.1 Candidatus Cryptobacteroides sp. | reverse complement strand
TCTTGTTTGACTTGGCAAAAATCGCTAACTTGGCACCCGACGAATTCAGGAGTTATCAAAAATCAGAGAATATGGGATACAGTTACCAGAACACCATAGACTACGCCCGCGAGGAAGGCGAAAAGAAAGGTCGTGCTGAAGGACGCGCTGAAGGTAGAGCAGAAGGGCGGGCAGAAGAAAAGATAGCCATTGCCGAGAATATGCTTGCGCAAGGATTTCCGATTGAGACGATTTCACAATGTGTCGGCTTGACAATGGAAGAAGTGAATTCTCTTATACGGTAATTCTTATTGCCACACAAAAGGAAACCCCGCGGATTACAATTGCTCCGCGGGGTTTCCTTTTAGGAATCTTCAAAAATAAGATGCATTATCCTTGTATCATATTCCCGGCCCACACCCCCGGTTACGGGCGGGTGACGGTCTGGCGGAGGGTCTTCTTAAGGGTGAGAGGAAGGGTTGTGACAATGGTGGAGGCGTCACGGTTCAGCTGAAGTTCATATTGTCCTTCCTCTGTCACGAATGCGGAGAGGGATTCGTCAAAGGATGCGAGGTCGTATGCGGAGAAGCCGAGGCTGACCGTCGCGGATTCTCCTGGAGCGAGCAGAGGGGTCTTGGCGAAAGCCTTGAGCTCACGCACAGGCTTGTACATCTGTGATGCGGGGGCATTGGCATAGAGTTCCACCACATCCTTGCCTGCCAGTTCACCCACATTGGTCACCTTGAGGGTCACGCGGAAGTCATTGCCCTTGCGGGTGAGGACAGCGTCGGACCACTCGAAACGGGTGTAGGAAAGACCGTAGCCGAAAGGATATGAGATTTTCTCAGGAGCCTTGGTGCAGAAATAGCGGTAGCCCACATCGACTCCCTCAAGGTATTCAGTCCATCCGAGGTTGCGGATTTTCCTCTCCGGGGCATCATATTCCCAATCGCTTCTTTTAGAGGTGTAGTCGAAAGGATAATTTTCGGAGGACAGGTGGTCACGGTAGTCCACAGGGAAAGTCATAGGGAGCCTTCCTGAAGGGTTGACCTGCCCTGAAAGCACTGCCGCAGTGGCATTGCCGAGTTCCTGTCCGGGGAGCCAGTTCACAAGGATTGCATCAGGAAGGTCCTTCCAGGAAGCCGTCTCCACCACGCCGCAGATGTTAAGCACCACGACCACCTTCTTCCCGCAGGAATGGAAGGCCTCACAGGTCTTGCCCAGGAGGTCAAGTTCATCCTCGTGCAGATAGAAGTCCTTGGTGTAGCGGTCATTGTATTCCCCGCTCAACCTGCCGAATGACACCACAGCGACATCGCTTTCCGCAGCGCGCAGCCTCAGGAAATCCTCTGTCAGGAAAGTCTCCTGAGGGAAGGTCCTCGCACCGAGATTCTTCTTGGAGTTCTCCTCCCCGAGCATAGCCTCGGCATATTCCATATATTTTCCATAGACGGCATCGGTCTTGGGATTCAGGGTGAAGCCCGCGTTCCTCAGGCCCTCGTCAAGGTTCACCTTGTAGGATGTGTTCACGAAGCCCGCTCCGATTCCCGCCACAATCCCGTCGTAGGCGTTCACACCGAACAGGGAGACATTCGCTCCAAAACTGAGCGGGAGAGCCTCGGAATCGTTCTTCAGCAGGACCATTCCCTGGGAGGCCGCATCACGGCTCACACGGGCATTCTCTTCGAGGGAAGGCTTGTCCGAATAGGCATAGCCCTTGAAATGCGGGGTCTTCAGGACATATTCGAGCACTCTCCCCGCACAGATGTCAAGGTCCTCCTCTGCAAGTTTCCCGGAACGCACCGCCGCAATGATCTCGTCCACCTGCTCCTGCTCACCAGGCATCAGGAGGTCGTTTCCCGCGTGGATCTGCGCAGGGGTGTCCCTTTTGCCGAACCAGTCCGAGACCACAATCCCCTTGTAGCCCCAATCGGTGCGCAGGACATCGGTCAGGAGGAAGCGGTTTTCCATCGAATAGGTGCCGTTGACACGGTTGTAGGATGACATCACCGTCCATGGATTCCCCTCCTTGACCGCTATCTCGAAACTTTTGAGATATATTTCCCGCAGAGCCCTCTGAGGGACCACAGCATTGTTCTGGATGCGGCAGGACTCCTGGTTGTTAGCCGCGAAATGCTTTGCGGATGTCCCAACGCCGCAGGACTGGATGCCCCTGATAATTGCCGCAGCGCATTTCCCGCTGAGCACCGGGTCTTCGGAATAGTATTCGAAGTTCCTGCCGCACATAGGGTTGCGGTGGATGTTCAGCCCGGGTCCGAGAATCACATCGCAGCCGTATTCCAGGATCTCATTGCCCATCGCCCTTCCGCAGGCCTCAATCAGGTCCCTGTCCCAAGTGGAGGCGAGCATTGTGCCCACAGGGAAGGCCGTGCACCAATATGTTTTGTCATCACCGTCCCGCAGGGGGTCTATGCGGAGTCCCGCAGGACCGTCGGCCATAACGGTGTGAGGAATGCCGTATTTGTCGAAAGCCTCCGTAATTCCCGCAGCGCCTGAGACCATCGCGAAAGTCTTCCCTCCGACAGTCCCGTCACCTGCATATCCCGCAGACCAGGTGCCGCAGACAATGGCGGCCTTCTCCTCAAGGCTCATAGCCTTCACTATGTTCCTGACGGGGTCTTTGCCGAGGCGCGGGGTTTTCTGCGCGAGGCAGGGTGCGGCATTCAGCGACAGGGCCGCGAATGCGGCAAGAAGTATTTCATGTCCTTTCATATATATTTTATATGTTTTATATATTTAATATATTGATATATATAACCTTAGAACTCTGAGACCCTATAAGTGAGATATGTGACCTCCGCGTCGGTGACGGCGTATATGCTGAAATCGGGACGGTCTTCAAGGAAATATGTGCTCAGATGGATGGATGAGCCGTCGCCTGTGAAATCGGAGTCTATGTAAGGACCCATCTTTATGTGGAGGGTCCCTTTGAAGGCGATTCTCAGGCTTGCTCCCGACAGGAAAGGTTTTCCGAGCCTTTTCTTCCTGATTTTCAAGGGCTCGCCTGCCTTCAGGGAGACATTATCGTTCAGGGACAGGTTGCAGAGGTTTCCGCTGCGGATTTCATTGATGTCCCAACCTGAGGCGGAGAAGTCGAAGCCGAGGGAGAACAGGCGGGATGAGGTCTCGGGGGATTCGTAACAGCCTGCAAAACCGACATAACAGCCGCAGGAATGTGCACCGAGGACTATCTCGCGGAGTTGGGCGTCGGAGAACGCGCTGACATTCCCCATACAGTACATATAAGGTGCACCCATCCACCGGCACTGGCCCACCACGCCCTCAACCGTAGGGAATGACTTATATTCCATTATCATCCCGTCGTGCCCCAGTTCCCTGCGCCCGCCGTAGAGGATGTAGTCCTCCCCCATAATGCCCCTGATTATTGACAGGGAGGTCTGGTCGACATATTGGACAAGGGGTGCGACGCCGCAGGAACGGCATTCGTGAAGGAATTCCTCAAGGGAGGTGACGGGAGTGCGGTATTTGGGGTCTCTTGAACGGTAGCGGTACTTGGTGCGCAGGGTGTCGAAAGGGGTCTGTGCGATGACCACATCCGGGGCGGGATTGCCGTCAAGGTCCTCCAACTGGTAGCCTATTGTGCCCCTGTAGCCGTGCATCACGACATATTTTCCCTGAGTGGCGGTCGGGTGCAGGTTCGCCTCCACATAACGGAAGCCGAGACGGGCGGCAATCCTGACATCATAGACGCTCTGGCAGGGAATGAGGGGGTCGCTGTCCTTGTGGATCGTGTCGATGAAAAGGTGGCTGTAGTAGGGACAGCCGCAGCGGAAGAGAGGGTCTTGGGGCTGTGTAAAGGATGTCCCCGGAAAGAGGACCAGGGACAGGAGCACAAGGGCGGGGCGGAGGAATCTCTGCATACCTGTCACAAGATATCGGGTTCTTCCCAGATCCTGTCCCCGGTACATCTGAGAATCAGGCTGAGAGGACCGCAGGCGACACGGAAATCGCCTTTCTCAAGACGCCATCTGCCGTCCTGACCCACAAAGGCGAGGTCCGAGGCCTTGACCTTGAGGGTGACCCTGACGGTCTGCCCGGGTTCTATGCTGACTTTATCGAATGACCTGAGACGGCGCACATCGGGAACTTCGCTCGCATACATATCACTTGTGAACAGCAGCACGGACTCTTTTCCTGCACGCTCCCCGACATTCTTCACATCCACAGTAAAGGTCAGGACATCGTCTGAGGAGAATTCCGTCCTGTCACAAGAGAGGGATGAATATTCAAAGGATGTGTAACTCAACCCGTCGCCGAACTGCCACTGGGAATCCATCTTCGCGTCGTAGTTGTATTCCCCTTCCATAGTGGCGACATTCTCGGACACCTTGTAGTCGTAAGGGGCATAGCCTGAGGTGTGTTTAGGCCAGGTGAAAGGCAGTTTCCCGCTGAAGTTCTCATCTCCTGCGACAAGGGAGGCAAAGGCGTCCCCGCCGTAATTGCCCGGGAGCATAAGGGCCACGACCGCATCGGCAAGAGGCTCGATCTCCCGTATGACACGCGGGCGGCCTCCGCTGTATGCAAGCACCACAGGCTTTCCTGTGCGGGAAAGCACCTTGACAAGTTCCGACTGGTTTGCGGAAAGACTCAGGTCCTTCCAGTTGCCGGGGGTCTCGCAGTAACTTCTCTCTCCGATGCACGCCACAATCACATCGCAGTCTGCCGCAGCCTTTGCAAGGGAGGTGAAGTCAGGCTTGCCCTCCTCGTACCAGTTGTCGCCTTTCTCGGGGGCGTATTCCAGTCCGGGACACCAGGTCACCCGACCGGGGAAACGGTTGCGCAGGGCATCCAGAATGGTGTTGTAATCTTTGGTGTGGGAATCCGAGGCATCACCCTGCCAGGTGTAGGACCAGCCGCCGTTCAGGCATCTCATTGTTGCAGCGTTAGGGCCGCACACAAGAATCCTCTCCGTGCCGCGCAACGGGAGGATGCCATCGTTCTTCAGCAGGACCTCGCTCTCAATGGCAGCGGCAAGGGCATTGGAGGCAAAGGCCTCACAGCCGAAATCAGTGTAGGACTCCGTGTCCCAGACAGGATTCCCGAAAAGTCCGAGACGCATTTTCAGCCTCAGGACACGGCGCACGGCATCGTCGATTCTCTCCATCGGCACGGCTCCCTCCTCAACAAGTTCCTTCAGGTCGATGCAGAATTTCCAGGTTGAGGGCACCATCGCCATATCGATTCCCGCATTTACCGCAAGCCTGACAGCGTCCTTCTCGCTCGTGGCAATCCTGTCGCGATAATAGAGGTTGTTGATGTCGTTCCAGTCGGTCACTATCATACCGTCCCAGGCAAGGTTCTCCTTTAGCCAGACCGTCAGGAGTTTACGGTTGGCGTGGAAAGGCACTCCGTTGTTGGATGAGGAGTTGACCATCAGGGAGAGCGCTCCGTTCCTTATGCACTGTTTGAATGGCTCGAAATATTTTTCCCTGAGTTCGGCGTCACTCACCTTCGACGGGGTCCTGTCCTGTCCTGAGACCGGGACTCCGTATGCCATATAATGCTTGATGCACGCCGCTATGCGGGTGGAATCCACATTGCCGGGGTCTGTGCCCTGAAGTCCGCGCACTGTCGCTTTGGCAAGTTCCGCGTTCAGATAGGTGTCCTCCCCGAAACTCTCCCACATCCTCGGCCAGAGAGGCTCGCGTCCGAGGTCCATCACAGGCGAGAAGGTCCAGGGAACCATTGCGGCCCGGGTCTCGTAGGCTGTGACCCTGCCCATATCCTCAGCGTATGTCCTGTTGAATGAGGCAGCAAGATTTATTTCCTGAGGGAAGAGGGTCGCTCCCGCTATGTATGACGCGCCGTGAATCTGGTCAAGGCCGTAGAGGCAGGGGATTCCGATTTCCTTCAGGGACTTTTCCTGTATTTCGGTTATGATGCGGACATATTTGTCCTTTGAGGGTGCGCTGTTGCCGATGACATTGAGAATCGAGCCGACCTTGTACCTGCCGAAGACGGTGTCCATCAGTTCGGGAACGAGGTGCTCCCTCTCCTTGTCCATTATCACTCCGATGGTGAGTTGGGTCATCTGCCCGATCTTCTCCTCAAGGGTCATCTCCTCCAGAATGGCATCAATCCTTTTCTCCATTGCGGGATTGTGCGGAAGAGCCGGCTCAACGGCCGTGCCGCATCCGGAAATCGCTCCGAGCGTCACGCCTGCGACAGCAAGAGTTCTCAAAGTTTTCATTATAAAAGGTTATTCAACAACAAGGTTATCAATATTTCCTTTGATGACGACCGAGGAATCAGGACTGGCATAGTCCACTATGCCGCAGCAGGAGAGAGGAGTGTCGAAAAGGGGTTTGCCGTTCCGTGTCAGATGACTGAGTTTCAGGGAATCTATCCTGTTGTGGAATGTCCTTGCCTCAAACACCGATGCCGCAGTACCGTCATCTTCGATGCAAATATAAGAAATTTCCACATCAGACATCACACAACCGGGGTCGGAATTTTCATCCTGTGCTATCACGATTGCCCTTGAGCAAGGTCTCAGATGGTCGAAATACAAGTGCTCCGCCACAATGGACCTCATCTGCCCGGGCCTGCCCGCCTTCCATTCCGGGGACTTGACCTGATGGATTGCAAATGCTCCCCTCACATCGTCCTTTTCCATAATGGTGTTGTGCTCAAGGAATATGCAGGATGACACGCGGCAATTCCGGACTGCCCCCGCAGAGACGGTCTCATTCCCCGCCTCCGGACCTATGACAATGCCCCTCGCGAAATCCGCCCAGATGGTGCAGCCCTCCACGACGACATCCCTCAAATCGGACATAGGTTTTGCGTTGTGCCTGACCTTCAAGGTTATGCAGTCGTCATAGCAGCGGAGGAAACAGTCTTTCAGGAGCACATTCCTGGAGCAGACCACATCGATGCCGTCACCGTTGAGAATCCAGTTTATCATATTGATGTTCTCAATCCTGACATCGGACATATTATAGACCGAGACAGTCCAACTCGGGGAGTCGATGATTGTGACATCCTCGATGACAAGATTCTTTCTCCCCTGCCTGCGGTACTTGTTACATTCTATCAGGAGTTCGCCCGTAGCCCACTGTGTGCCCTCGTGGGGGAGTTCCGCACCCGTGATGATCCCGTGTCCCGCAATCCTGCAGCCGTTGCCCTCGACCTCAACAGCAGAATGGAGCACGGCACCGTAGTCCACATAAAGGGTCTGCCCCTGTTTCAGCAGGACCTTCCCGACACGATGCTCCCCGGGTCCGAAATATATCACGGACGGGTCCGACGGGGAAGGCTTGTTCGCGTCCTCCCTGTTGCAGAAGACAAAGAGGTTGGTCTGCCTGTCTCCGTCGAATTCGACAGAGACCTTCCTTTTGGAATAATCACCGATGACAAACTCGACTGTCCTGTCGTCAACCTTTTCAGGGACAATACCGTAGGAGGACGGCCTGACCTCCGCAGATGAGAATGGGGCGGAGCGTCTCACCCTGAATCTCAATGTCCCCTGCCCGCTGTAGTCCACAAGGACGAAGGACATCGTGTCCCTGAGGGCCTTGGAGTTGTTCCAGTCGTTCCATATTTCCGTGTGATGGGACGCGGAGTCGGAACACAGGGCCTTATATACCGTAACGGGCATAAAACCTCCTCCCGCGTCAACCTCGACCTCATAGTCCGCCCCCCGCGCTGAGGCAAGGGACAGGGCACAAGACAATGACAGGATAAGGGTCAGGAACTTCCTCATAAGTTCTTCCAATGGTCAGGTTCTATATAGGGGTAATATTCCACCTCGGAGGAGTCCGTGCAGACTGTCAGGGAATCGAGCCCGACAGGGACCCCGCCCACAAAACGGGAGGCCTTCACCACCGTCGGGGCCCCGACGGTTATCGGCGAAAGGTAAACAGGGGATTCGGAGGTAGGGACAGAGCCGTCGGTGGTGTATCTGACCTCGCTCGGATATTTCTCACATTCGAGGGTGACGACCACGCTGCCATTGGAGGCGACGGAACTGATGTCAACCCTGTCCGAGAGTGTGTAGCAGTTTATATCCCTTGAGCGCAGGTTCTTCACCTGTGAGTTCATCCTCTGTTTGAAACTGTCCCAATCGCGCCGTGATGACGGGGTCCAGCCGAGTTCGGAGACGGCAAGAAGACGCGGGAAGACCATATATTCAAGATGTGAGCAGTCGTCGATGAACTCGCTCCACGCACATCCCTGCACCCCTATAAGGTTGCGTGCGGCCTCCTCTCCCCTGATCCACTCCACAGGGGTGTCAATCTTCTTTCCGAGAATCAGTTGTTCGTTT
>JBJEJS010000362.1:0-8299 GCA_051878235.1 Candidatus Cryptobacteroides sp. | reverse complement strand
CTCCCCGACGGTCAGCCATCCTTTCAGGGACAGCACATACGGCGGGCAGGAAATCGGCGCGGTGCCGAGGTCGGACTTGATGGAGAACGCTACACCGGCTGCCACAAGGGCAAGGCCGAGAGTGCCGAAGAAATATCTTATCAGGATAGTTTTTATTTTGTTGCTCATATCAGTTGTTATAAAAATGACCGCAAAGATGAAGAAAAAATTTGAAATATGTATAACTTTGCCCACTCGCCTGACAAAAGGGGGAGCAGAGGGATGAATGTTTCGTTTTACATAGCGTCAAGATTGAAGTTCAAGGGCAGGCTGGCCGTCGTCTGCATCACGGTCAGTTTCCTTGTGATGATTCTCGCCGTCTCCATATCTTCAGGATTCAGGAACGGAATCAGGGACGCGCTCTCTGCAATCAGCGGGGATGTGCAGATTACACCTGTGGATATGAACTATCTTGACGAATCCTCCCCGATCGTGCGCGATGCCCCGTATGTCGGCAGGATAGAGTCGCTCCCTGAGGTGGATGCCGTGTGCCCCGCAATCTACAGGGCAGGCATAATAAAGAGCGGGGCAAACATTCACGGAGTCCTTTTCAAGGGCATATCCGATGTCGGGGCGGACTCTCTTGGCGCTCTCGGCGTAAGCATCCCTTCCACCCTTGCGTCGAAACTGGAGGTGGGGGAGGGTGACCATATCCCTGCGTATTTCATAGGAAGCAGGACGAAGGTGAGGAAATTCCTCGTCCGTTCCATATATGAGCCTGTCATCCAGTCGGATGACAAATTGATTGTATATGCGTCCCTGGAGGATATGCAAAGGCTGAACGGATGGAATGAGGACCAGGTCTCGGTGCAGGAGGTCTTTCTCAAGGCGGGTGCGCGCAAGTCGGGGACTATGGAGGCTGTCGCCGACGAGATAGGATATATCCTTTTTTCCGAAATGTCGGATCCGTCATACGACGGCCCGACCGTTGTCTCCACGCCCGCCACGAAGAAATACCCCCAGATTTTCGACTGGCTGAACCTTATAGACTTCAATGTGCTGTTCATCCTGATTCTGATGACGGTCGTCGCGGGATTCAATATGATTTCGGGACTTCTGATAATGCTTTTCGAGAACATATCCACAATCGGGGTGCTCAAGTCCCTCGGGATGACCGACAGGAAAATCGCGGGGGTGTTCCTGTCAGCAGCCTCGTCGCTTGTGCTCAAGGGTATGGCGTATGGCAATCTGGCGGCCCTCTCACTCTGCCTGGTCCAGAAATGCACCCATATCATCAAACTGAATCCTGTCAATTATTTCGTCCCGTATGTCCCTGTCCACATAGATGTCGGGCTGATTCTTGCCGCCGATGCCGTCTCATACGCAGTCATAATGCTCTTTATGCTCCTTCCGTCCCTTTTCATCTCAAAGGTGGACCCTGCGAAGACGGTCTCAATGAACTGATGCGCCTCTAATCGGGGCAGATTTCGCAGAACGCCTCGTAGAGTTCCGTCACCCTGTTGACATAATTGATCGTCTCGGTCCCCCTGAATCCGCTTTGACGGACGGTGTCCCCGTAGGTGACGGTGTAGCGTCTCATATCTGGAATCACGCTCACGATGTCATCCCATTTGGTGCTGTCAACCTCGTTTGCCGTGGCGAATGCCCTGCAGTCGGCAATCCTGCCCTCTCCTGCATTGTAGGCCGCAAGGGTGAACTTTATGCGCTCCTCCTGGGTGAACTCCTCATCGCTGAAGGCTTTCTGAAGCCGTCCGAGATGCCTTGTCCCCGCCTTGATGTTCTCCTCGGGGTCAAGCAGGTCGGTGACTCCGTAATACGCCGCCGTGCTCGGGATTATCTGCATCAGCCCCCTCGCTCCCCGTGAGGAGACGGTGCTGATGGAGAACCGTGATTCCTGGTAGATGACGGCGCAGAGCATTCTCCAGTCCCATCCGATTGTCGCGGCATATTTCTTAATGAGGTCGTCGTAAGGGCTGAGCCTCCTGCTCAATGTGCCCTGCGCGAGCCTCCTGAAAGGGTCGTATGAACTGTAGAACCTGTTCCTGAGTTCCTTATATTCCTTTTTCTTGATGAATCCGCTCAGCCAGAGGTTGATTGCCTTGATTTCGGCGGTCTTGTCAGCCCTGAGGTTCCAGACGCAGAAATGGTCTGTCTTGAGGGTCTTCCTTATGTCTGGGCTGTCGAGGGTGTCCGACACGCACCTCACGAGGATGTCGATGCTCTCGACCATTAGGGAGTCCTCGTAATTCTCCCCGGGCATCGCCTCGACGATTGTCACCGGAATCCCCTCCTGGGCGGCGAACAGCCTGAGCATCTCGTAACTGAATCCCGTCTTCAGCCCCTGACGGGAATACATATCGTCTCCCGTGTCAAGGACACATCTGACAGTCTGTCCCCCGAAAGGGACAGCAGCCTCGCTTCTCTCAAGGTATCTCCCTCTCTCACAGAGGGGGACAAGCAGAAGAAGCAGGACAATAAAAGTGATTTTCAGAATGATTCTTACATATTTTCTTCTCATCAGCGGTCGTAGGTTGACAAGCCACCGCCGTTCATCGCACCGCCTCCTCCCGTCTTGCCTGAGGCATTTCCTCCTATCCTTGAATTTTTCCCGGCCTGGATATAGAACGGCCAGAAAATACCGACTTTGATGGCTCGTTGTGAATAAATCTGATTGTGAGCGCTGAAGTAGCCCGCCTCCTTGTTCGGCCAACCCTGACCGACATTCAGTACCTTTATGAATATGCAGGCCCGCTTCCATTGGATGTTCACGAACACATCTATGTCGGCGTTGTTTCCGTAGCGCTCCTTGTCCTGGTTGTAGAACACTCCGAGGACAGGGTTGTACCCCTGGGCGTACCAGAGGGTGTTGTATCTGGCGTCCGCACCAATCTGCATCTGCATCACCTTGCGGACGACATCGAACTGGATGTAGTATCTCAGGTTTGCCGAGAACATCGGCAGAGGCAGCACGGCCTCGTTTGACGAAACCTGGAACATCAGCCTGTGGTCAAGATGCAGCACCTTTCCCACAGTGAAATTCTTCATAAGCGAAGCCCTCATCACACTCATCGCGGTAGTGTTCTGGCGTGGTGTGGACAAGGCATCGTAGTAGATGTTGTTCCCGAGCAGGGAATAACCGAACGCGGCCTCCAGTTTCCATCTCGGCACGGACACCGACGCTTCCACCCGTGTTGTGGAGACCTTGTTGAAATCATTGTCCCATTTGTAGTGGTTGCTGAAGAAGTGCGTGTCGTAGAAGTCCGGCTCCTCAAGTTTAGTCTCGAATTTCGCTCCGATCACCAGAGGGCTGTTGCGGTCCCGGCGGAACGGATAAAGTTTGACGGACACATCGGCGTTGATTCCGAAGTCGTTGATTTCCTGGCCGAGGAAAGTGTATCTCCCGAAGGCGTGCCAGTCGAGATACTTCTTGTACTGTCCCTGTGCCCCGGCATAGAGATAGACCGAGTTCCTCACCGTGTTGGCGGACTTGGAAAGGAAGCCTGTCGCCGGCGCGAAGCAGTAGTAGTTCAGCAGTTTGTCCGCGATACCGACATCTATCTTCGAGATGATTCCGTCCGCCTTCCACGGCTGAAGCCGCAGATAGACCCTGTTCTCAAGCCTCATCACCCTCATCGAGTCCGCGCTCGCCTTGGGATTGATGAAGAAGTTGTTGTTGAAGTAACTTCTCTCGGTGTCGTTGGTGATGTTGTCGGCGTAGGTCCTCGTGAAGACCGAATACTCCGAACTGTGCCCGATGAACGCGGAAGTGATGTTCCTGTTGACGCTGTCCTTGGAAGCCTCCTTCTTCTGCTTCTGCTCCAGCCTGAACTCCGCGATTGCCGCGCTGTCGCCGCTGCTCATTATGCTGTCCCTGCGGACCTTGAACTCCTTCCTTTCCTCCCTGTTCCCGTTCCTGCCGATGAAACTGAACGGAATCCTGTAGGACTGGTCGAGGAATACCGTGTTCTTCCTGGTCTTGCTGGAGGCATCCAGCAGGTTGACGGTGATTTCCTTGGCATCGACGGTGGTGTCCCTTATCCAGAAATTGTCCGCCATTCCGCCGTTCTCGCTCCTGCGCACTTTATTATATATATAGGCAAGGTGCATAAGGTATCTCTTGCCCATATAATTGGCTGAGACGACCGCCGTCCTGTTGTCCGTGTCCTCGTGCTGCAGCATACCCTTGCTGCCGAAACGGTGGTATTCAAGGGTGACATTAAGGCCTGGCAGGATGTTCTGGGTCGTCATTATCTTTATGTTCGCCTCCTCCTTCTCGTCCTTGGCGAACAGGGTCCCCCAGTAGGCGAGTTCCGTATAAGGAGTCTTGGTGTTGTAGAAAGGCAGGGTCTCGGGAGAATAGGTGTAGGACCTGTAAGGGGTGTAGAATATGACATTCTCCTCCTTCTCCCGCTTGAACCAGTCGTAATACTGGACTGCCGATCCCGGAACGCCGAGCCAGGTGGCGTTTATGTCCTCCTTCGCGTATGGCAGGTCCCTGAAATGATAATTGTAGGAAGTGTCCTGCTTCTGGAGCTTCAACTCGTTGAAATACCTGTCGTGGCTCCACATTATCAGCCTCTTGTACTGCATCGAGTCAGGGAGCGCGTAGGTCTCAAGGATTCGGGGGGTGTTCTGGGTGACGCTGTCCTTGGCTGCCTTGATGCTGTCCTTCCTCTCCATCTTCGCCCGCATCTGGGCCATCTTCACAGGAAGTTCCTGCTCGGCGATGTATTTCTTCTTTTCCTTGCGGGTCAGGGAGCCGAACCAGGCCGCAAATTTCGCCTCTGCGATGTCGGTCGAGTCCTTCAGATAAAGGGAATCAAGAAGTGCAAGCTCGAGGGTGTCGCCGGCTGAAAGAAGGGAATCGCGGGTTGTCGCCCTCGTCAGGGAATCCTTCAGTTCAACGAAATATTTATACCTGAGGGGGTCAATGTCTTTCAGCGAGTCCGGGGCAATGATGGTGTCCCTTGCTGTCAGTACGACCGTGTCCGCTGCGGCTATGGCGGTGCTGTCCGCCGCCTCAAGGGCGAGGGAGTCCGCTTTGTCCGCAAGTGCCGTGTCCCCTGCGGAGATGCTGTCAACGGCAATGCTGTCGGCAAAGGCCTTGGGGCTGTAGGATATATGCGAAAACCGTCCCCTGTCTATCCCGAAGGACTGCACAGCGGCTATGCCCACAATCAGGGCAGGGACCAGTATTTTACTCAACCGGTTTTGCATACAAACCCGCAAAGGTATTAAAATAACCGATGCACGCCAAATTTTGTTTCCTGGCCGCCCCGGCCGTCAGATTTTGAAACTGTTGATTTCCTCGACCAGCCTGTTGATGATTGACATCTTGCAGTTGTACAGCCCGTCGGAGATGTCCACCTTATAATAATGAGGGTTGATGAGCCTCCTCTCGCTCGGGCTGAAGTGCATCAGGGTCTCATTGTAGTAGGCTTTCTTCTCCTGGATTGTGTGTGTCGGGGCGCATCTCTTACCGTTCTCCATCACTTTGTGCTGGAGGGCCCGTGCCGAATAGGTCCCAGCCTCGAAGGTCTTGTATTTGTACCTGTCGTTCTCGTCGGTGATGGTGAAGGTCTCCCCGCCTTCTATCTGCTCCGAAAGTCCGTCCCCGCGCAGGCAGGTCACATCGGCCTTGAATATTTCCCCTTTTTCAGGATCGTTCTTCATTATCCTGTAGGTTATCTGGAAACCCGGGTTGATGAGTTTCGCCTTGTCCTCCGAGCGTTTCAGCACAGGCTGCCCGTCAATCTGCACCAGTTTATAGACATTCCCGAAACAAGGGTTTGCCTTGCTTGTCGCGATTGCGTCGCCCACCCCGTAGGAGTCGATTTTCGCTCCCTGCCTTTCAAGGTCGGTGATGATGTACTCGTCCAGGGAGTTGGTCGCGAAAATCTTGCACTTGTGGAATCCGTTGGCGTCCAATATCTTCCTGCACTCGGCGGACAGATAGGCAAGGTCTCCGCTGTCGAGCCTGACCCCGTAGCCGTAAGGATAACTATCGTCAATCCCCCTGTCACTGTATGCCCTCATAGCATTCACAATACCGCATTTGAGGGTGTCGTAAGTGTCAATCAGGAGAATAAGCGGCTCGTTCCTGTGAGTGTCAATGTAGGTGGTGAAAGCCTCGTGCTCACCCTCGACGGAGCAGCCGAACGAGGTCACGTAACTGTGCGCCATAGTTCCTGTCGAGCCGCAGCCGAACATCACTCCCGTCAATATGTTGGATGTGTTGGCGCATCCTGCAATCACAGCCGCCTTTGCTCCGTATGTGGCGGCCCAGGGACCGTGAGCCCTCCTTGACCCGAACTCGCTGACAGGCTTGTCCGTGGCGCGGCACACCCTCGAAGCCTTTGTGGCGACCGCCATCTGGTGGTTCATAATGCAGAGCATAGGGGTCTCAAGCACCTGCGCCTCAATCAGGGGGGCCTCCACGATGATTATCGGCTGTGACGGGAAGGCAATCTCCCCCTCACGCATCGCATAGACATTCCCCGTGAACTTCATCGCGCCGAGATAGCCCCTGAAGTCCCTATATTCCTCTCCGGGGAGGAATTTCTCAAAGAAATCGGGGTCCATATTCCCGAGGTTGGCAATCATCTCAAGCACTTCCTCCACTCCGCTTACCACAGCCCAGTTGTTGTTCTCGGGAGCCTTGCGGTAGAAGAGGTTGAAGATGGCAGTGCAGTCCTTCTTTCCGCAGTCGAAGAAGGATTTGCCCATTGTATATTGGTATTTGTCAGAGCAATAAGCGTTGTTGAGCATATCAAAAAATTTAATGTAGCCTGCAAATGTAATAATTTCAAGGCAGTTTCTTGGATTTATTCCCTATTTTTGTGTTTTATTTACGAAATATGAACAATTCTGAATCTGAGCCGCTGCTTCGCCTGTTCAGGGAATATGCGGGCTTTGAGGCACAGGACTGTGTCCTGCTTCCGCTTTCCGGAAGCAACAGGAAATATTACCGTATCTCGGGCGGCGGGAAATGCGTCATCGGGGTCGATGGGAAGGACCTGAAGGAAAATGAGGCTTTCATCTCCCTTGACAGGCATTTTGCATCAAAGGGACTGCCTGTCCCTCAGGTATATGCCGTCTCGGAGGATTCCTCCGCATATCTTCAGGAGGATCTCGGGACTGTGATGCTCTCCGACCTTGTGGCTAAGGCCCGTGAGGACGGGGATTACGGCTCTCTGCTGCCTCTGCTGCGCGACTGCATCAGGCTTCTTGCCAGATTCCAGTTCGAGGGCGGCTCCGGGCTCGACTTCTCTCTCTGCCATCAGAGCGCTGATTTTGACCTCAGGTCGGTGATGTTCGATTTGAACTATTTCAAATATTGCTTCCTGAAGCCCTCAGGGGTGGAATTTGACGAGACAGCCCTTCAGGATGACTTTGAGGCTCTTGCCCGCGACCTTGTCCGCTGCGGGGAAGACTGCGCCACCTTCCTATACCGCGACTTCCAGTCGAGAAATGTGATGATTAAGGACGGTTCCCCATATTTCATTGATTTTCAAGGAGGGAGAAAAGGACCTATATATTATGACCTCGTCTCTTTCGTCTGGCAGGTCAGGGCTGCATATCCCGAAGACATAAAATCCGACCTTGTCGGAACATATCTCGACGCCGTGAGGCCATGTACCGTAAATATGGATGAGCCTCTGTTCTTTAAGAGGTTAAGGCTTTTCCGCCTTTTCCGCCTGATGCAGGTCCTCGGGGCATACGGCTTCAGGGGCCTATACGAGCACAAGGCCCAGTTCACGACCTGTGTGATTCCGACGGTGGGCATCCTTAGGGATTTCATCCTGGAGCCGCCTGAGGGTTATCCTTATCTGGTTTCGCTCTTGAGGGAGCTGACGGAACTTCCGAAATATGAGGAAAAGACCTATGATGACGGCAAGAGCCTGGAGGTCAAGATTTACAGCTTCTCCTACAAGAAGGGCATACCGGAGGATTTTTCCGGGAACGGCGGGGGATATGTGTTCGACTGCCGTTACATCCACAACCCGGGCAGATATGAGCAATATCGGAAGTTGAGCGGTCTTGACCGCCCTGTGATTGAATTTCTGGAGGAGGACGGGGAGATACTCCGCTTCCTCGGGAATGTGGAGGGGATGGTCGTGCCGCACATAGGAACTTACCTGAAGCGCGGATTCACCAATCTGTCGGTGGCTTTCGGGTGCACAGGAGGGCAGCACAGGTCGGTCTATTGCGCCGAGAGGCTTGCAGGCCGTCTTGCCGGTCTTTTCCCGCAGGTCCGCATCCGCCTGATCCACCGCGAAAGGAACATCGACAGGATTCT
>JBJEJS010000361.1:0-8315 GCA_051878235.1 Candidatus Cryptobacteroides sp. | reverse complement strand
GTCACGGCGACTTCACCATCCCTCCTGTGAATTACTCCTACTATGATGTGACATCAGGGAGATATGTGACCCTGACGACTCCCGCTGTGGATTTCACCGTGAAGAAGGGCAAGGAGACGCGGTCTTCCTCCGATGCGGGGACCCCAATCGAGGTCAGCCGCACGGGTGTGCGCAGCCTGAATGAGGACATAAGGTACATATCCACCCGTTTGTCGGGTCTTTCACCGAAAGGAAGTTTCTTTGTGCTTTCGTGGCAGTTCTGGCTGTCCGCTTCCCTGATTGCGCTTGTCGCGCTCTGCCTGTGGCTGGGTCTGCGCAAAATGGCGGCACGCAGGGCCGATGTGGCAGGCACAAGGAACAGGAGGGCGAACAAGACGGCGGTAAGGCGTCTGAAGGCGGCCAAGGAATACCTCGGCAGGAATCTGTATGCGGCATTCTACGAGGAACTGCACAGGGCCCTGCTGGGCTATGCTTCGGACAAGCTAAACACGGCTTCGGGAGAACTCTCCAAGGATGTCATCGCTTCGAGATTCCTTGAGGCGGGTGTCCCGTCCGATGTGGTGGAGTCATTCACGGGGATGATTGACGCCTGTGAATATGCCCGTTATTCCCCTGACAGTGGGCACGAGGTGATGTCCTCGCAGTACGACGAGGCGGAGAGGATCATATCTTCAATAGAGACGAATATGAAAGTGAAAAACAACAGGACTGCGGCGGGTGCTGTCGTGATGGCGCTCCTTCTGTCGGCATCTCTTGCCGCTCCGCAGGATGCGCTGGCGGCCAATTCTGCTGACAGTTATGTGGATTCCCTCTGGAACGCCGCGACGGCGGCATACGGGGAGGGACGCTGGGCGGATGCAGCCAAAGGATACGGCGCGATATCTTCCCTCGGGTTTGAGTCGGCCGCCCTGTATTGCAACATAGGCGACTCCTATTTCAAGGACGGGGACCTGCCCCGTGCCATCCTTTTCTATGAGAGGGCCCTGAAACTCGACCCGTCGTATTCGGACGCGAGATATAACCTGGGGATTGCCTCTTCACGCATCCAGGACAGGATTGACGCTGTCCCTGAATTCATACTCGTCCAGTGGTGGAGGAACTTGTGCTATGTCATAGACTCTGACAGTTGGGCTATGCTTGCCCTCGTGTTCTTTGCCGCCGCCCTCGCAATGCTTCTTCTGTTCCTTCTCGGAAGGACATCCGGTGCGCGCAAAGGCGGATTCTTCACATCCATTGCCTGCGTCGTCCTTGTGGCGGTGTCCCTTTGGTTTTCCCTCTGGCAGCGTTCAGACTACCTCAATGCGGACACGGCAATCGTGATGCGCCCTGTGTCTGCGGTCAAGAGCGCTCCTTCATCAGAATCATCCACAGACCTTTTCGTCCTCCACGAGGGCACCAAGGTGACCATCCTCGACGAGGTCGGACAATGGCGTAACATCAGCCTTGCCGACGGCCGTCAGGGCTGGATGCTCTCAGGTGATATGGAGGTCATCTGACAGGAATTATTCCACCAGTCTTGAAATGAGTGTCGCCGAGGTGCAGGAGACCACTTCCACTTCGACGAAATCCCCGATATTGTGTCCTGGGGCGGCAAAGACGCAGGTCTTGTTTGTCGTGGTCCTTCCGCAGAACTCTCCCGCATCCCTCTTCGAAATGCCCTCGATGAGCACTGTGAACTTTTTCCCCACATCCTTCCTGTTGCTCTCAAGGCTCAACTGGCATTGCAGGGCGATTATTTCGTTCAGCCTTTCGGTCTTGAGCTGCTGAGGGATGTCGTCAGGGTAATGCCTTGACGCGAGTGTGCCCGGCCTTTCCGAATAGGCGAACATAAAGGCCGCGTCAAAGGCCGCCTCCCTCATCAGGGAAAGAGTGTCCTCGTGGTCCTGAGGCGTCTCAGAGCAGAATCCCGCTATGATGTCCGTCGAGAGTCCGCATTCAGGGATGACGGAGCGGATTTTCTCCACCCTTTCAAGATACCATTCACGGGTGTATCTGCGGCGCATCTTCTCCAGCATCGCATTGCTGCCTGACTGGACAGGAAGGTGTATGTGCTTGCAGATGTTGTCATATTTCGCCATAGTCAGTATGACCTTGTCGCTGATGTCCTTCGGATGCGAGGTGGAGAATCTCACCCTCATCTTCGGGTCCACCTGCGCGACCATCTCCAGAAGAGAGGGGAAGTCCACTGTGGACTGGGGATTCTGAGGGTCCTTCCAGAGATAGGAATCGACATTCTGCCCAAGCAGGTTGATTTCCTTGTAGCCGTTCACGGACAACTCCCGTGCTTCCCTTATGATGCTCTGCGGATCCCGGCTCCTCTCGGCACCCCTCGTGTAAGGGACGACGCAGTAGGAGCAGACATTGTTACAGCCTCTCATTATTGATATATAGGCACTTACGCCGTTCTTGTCCATCCTGACAGGGGAAATGTCCGCGTATGTCTCCTCGTGCGACAGCATCACATTGATCTGCGGGCTCTGCGGCGAGACCGCCCTGACAAGTTCAGGAAGCGACCTGTAGGAGTCCGGACCCGCCACCACATCCACCGTGCCGTTCTCCAGAAGTTTGTCCTTAAGCCTTTCCGCCATACATCCGACAATTCCGATGACCACCCCGTCTCTCCTGCGCTTCTGCAGCCTGAACTGGTCGATCCTTCCCCAGATGCGCTGTTCGGCGTTCTCCCTGATGGAACAGGTGTTCGCGAGGATGACGGATGCCTCGTTGATGTTGTCGGTCAGGACATATCCCGCCTCCTGCATTATGCTGAGTATCACCTCGCTGTCGTTGACATTCATCTGGCAGCCGTATGTCTCGATATATATTTTCGGTTTTGAGGAGTCCTCAATGGGCTTTATGTTCATATCCGATATATCTTATATTTTATATATATTATATATATTTCATTCCATATATTATATATGCAAATATACTCCTTTTTTGAAAGAATAGGCAAATTTTGCTATATTTGCGAGATACAATGAGAGTGAAAAACATGTTAAAAAAGCGGTTTCTTGTCATTGCGGCAATGTCCGCCCTTCTGCTGATGACGGGCTGCCTGAACCTGAAGGACTTCAAGATTCTCTCCTTCAAGGCAGAACAGATTGTCCCTCAGGGCTTCAAGTCCCTTAAGGGAGTCGCGACCGTCGAGTACAGCAACCCCTCCTCGTCTTTTGATGTCTATGACATCGAGGGGGCGGTGTATTGCAAGGGAAGCCTTTTCGGCACATTCACCGTCGATCCGCTCAGCGTCCAGGGCAAGGGGACCTCGTCCTGCACCGTCTCGGGTGTGTTCTCAATAACTTCCCCGGTGTCGTCCGTCATACAGGTCATTTCTATGCTGACAGGAGGGTTCAATGTGAACGACTACACCATCGACATCAGCGCGAAGGTCAAGCCTAAGGGCGGTGTTGCAAAGGATGTGGGACTGAAGGGCGTGCCCGCAGGCAAAGTTACCGGAGTGATAAAATCAGCAAGCAAATGAACAGGATGCGATTGACAATGACTTGCCTGGCGGCTATGCTTCTGACGGCCGTCTGTCTCAGCGCACAGGATTATGCTGCGGAGGGCGAGTCCCTGAAAGATACGGTGATTTACCGCCAGTCGGCCGTGCTTGACACCCTTCTTGCCGGGCACGACATCTTTTCCGAACTTCCGTCCGTTGCGAAAGGCGACGGGGCCGATGTCAGGGTGCACCAGTCGGAGGGCATCGCCGCCCTGATGGCCTCGCATTTCGCGGGGAATCCGCTCAGGGCAATCCAAGGCTACAGGGTCAGGATATTCTTTGACAACAGGCAGACTGCGAGGACCGAGAGCGAGGCTACCCTGCGCAGGTTCTCCGCAGTGCATTACGACATTCCTGCCTACAGGAGTTATGTGAATCCGTATTTCAAGGTGACAGTCGGGGATTTCCGCACAAAGTCCGAGGCTATGCAGCTTCTTGTCAGAATCAAGGATGAATATCCTTCGGCGTTCATTGTCAAGGAGAACATCAATTTCCCGGTGGTTGACAAATCCCGCCCTGTCGTCGCGGACACGGTCAAGGTGATTGTGGCTGCGCCTGCGGAACCCGCATTGTGAAATTAAATCTATTCTGATATGCTGAAACAAGGACTTGAACTCAAGCAGACCCAGAAACTTTCTCCGTTGCAGATCCAGACAATCAAACTGATTGAACTTCCGACGCAGGAACTGGAGCAGCGTATCCGCAAGGAACTGGAGGAGAATCCGGTCCTTGACGAGGACATAAAGAGCGAGAGGGAGGACGAGGAGGACGAGCCGCCTCGCGAGGTCTCCCTGTCGGACTACAAGGAGGACGATTCCATACCGGGCTACAAACTCCACGTCAACAATTACGGCAAGGATGAGCGCCCGCAGTACAACACATTCTCAGTCAAGGAGAGTTTCACCCAAAGCCTTCTGGAGCAGTTGGGCTTCAGGAATCTCGACGAGCATCAGTTTCAGGTGGCGGCATTCATTATAGGAAGCCTTGACGACGACGGGTATCTCCGCAGGGACATAGGAAGCCTTGTGGACGACCTTGCTTTCAGGGCGGGAATCGAGACCGATGAGGACGAGGTGCTTTCCCTTCTGTCGGTCATCCAGGAGTTCGAGCCGTCAGGAGTCGGGGCCCGTGACCTCAGGGAATGTCTTCTTCTCCAGATACGCCATCTGAAGAAGACCCCGGATGTGGTCAACGCCACAGTGATTCTGAAGGACTATTTCAACGAGTTCACCGCCAGGCATTTCCAGAAGATAATCTCGAAGATGGGCATCACCGAGCAGCAGATGAGGGATGCGATGGCGAAAATCGTCAAGTTGAATCCTGCACCTGGTGGCCAGATAGACGACACATACAGCGACCAGGCGCAGCAGATCGTGCCTGACTTCATCCTGACCCTTGAGGAGGGGAAACTGAAACTGAATATGCCGAGGTTTTCGATTCCTGAACTGAGGGTTAACAAGAAATATGCGGACATCCTCCTTGAGGCCGCCAATTCGTCCGAAAGGGAAAAGAAGGAGGCAGCCACCTTCGTCAAGAAGAAACTGGATTCCGCGAAATGGTTCGTCGAGGCGATAAAGCAGAGGCACAACACCCTCCAGAGCACTATGCAGGCAATCATCGACTATCAGCACGACTATTTTATGGACGGGGATGAGAGCCACCTGAAGCCAATGGTGCTCAAGGACATCGCGGAGAAGACAGGATTTGACATCTCTACTATTTCAAGGGTGGTCAACAGCAAGTACATAGAGACACATTTCGGAATATATTCCCTGAAATATTTCTTCTCCGAAGGTCTGGAGAACCAGGACGGGGAGGAGGTCTCCACCCGTGAACTGAAGAAGGCCCTCCAGGAGTGTGTCGATGCGGAGGACAAGAGAAAGCCTCTGACCGACGACCAACTTGTCGAGCAGATGAACAGCCGTGGCTACAAGGTCGCGCGCAGGACCATCGCCAAATACAGGGACCAACTCAACATCCCGAAGGCACGCCTGCGCAAGGAACTTTAGGACTATTTACAAGATATGAGGACAGCCCACAATTTTGTGGGCTGTCCTCATATTGCGAATGTCTTGTGCGGAGAGAACGAGATTCGAACTCGTGAGCCGCTTTAGGCGGCTACACGCTTTCCAGGCGTGCCTCTTAAGCCACTCGAGCATCTCTCCATCGGGTGCAAAGATAGTGATTTTTGTTTATATGTCAATATGATATTTTTTTCATATTCCATAAAAATTTTGTTGTATCTTCGCGCGGTGAAAATTTGCCGGCCGTTTCTGGCAGACAGTCCTGATAACATTTAATCAAACCTGATATGGAACAGAAGAAGAAAGTCTTGGTAGTCGGTGGCGGCGGAAGGGAACACGCCATTGTGGATGCGCTCAGCCGTTCCTCCAAAGTCGGAAAAATTTACTGCGCTCCGGGTAATGCCGGCATTGCCGCACAGGCGGAGTGTGTTCCATTGAAGGACACCCAGGTGCAGGAACTCAGGGATTTTGCCTTGGAAAACGGCATTGACCTGACTGTAGTCGGACCTGAGGCTTCTTTGGCTTTAGGGATTGCCGACGAGTTCGGAAAGGCAGGCCTGAGGATATTCGGCCCGTCGAAGGCGGCGGCCACAATAGAGGCCAGCAAGGATTTCGCGAAGAATCTGATGACGAAATATGGTGTCCCGACCGCTTCATTCAAGACTTTTGAAAAGTACGAGGATGCCCTGGAGTATGTCAGGCAGGGCTCTTTCCCGGTTGTCCTGAAATATGACGGGCTTGCGGCAGGCAAGGGCGTGGTCATTCCCGAGACTTTTGAGCAGGCTGATGCCGCGCTGAGGGATATGCTTCTGGATGCGCGGTTCGGACAGGGCAGGGTTGTCGTGGAGGAGTTCCTGACAGGTCCTGAGTTCTCATTTATGTGCTTTGTTGACGGGGAGAAAGTCTGGCCGATGACCCTTTCGCAGGACCACAAGAGGGCTTACGAGGGGGACAAGGGACCGAACACGGGCGGTATGGGAGCGTATTCCCCTGTCCCTCTCATCACACAGGAGGACATCACATATTCCCTTGAGAAGATAATGAAGCCTGTCGCGGCAGGAATGGCCGCAGAGGGCTGTCCTTTCAAAGGAGTGCTCTACGGCGGGCTTATGAAGACTCCTGACGGAGTCAAGGTGATTGAGTTCAACTGCCGCTTCGGTGACCCTGAGACGGAAGTCGTCCTCCCGAGGCTTGAGTCTGACATATATGAGATATTCTCGGCTGTTGCTGACGGCACGCCGATGCCACCGATCAACTGGTCCGGGGATGTGACACTCGGATTCGTGATGGCCTCGAAGGGCTATCCCGGCTCTTATGAAAAGGGATATGAGATTCAGATCCCTCAATTGGACGGGAATGTCAGGGTTTACCAGATGGGCACCTCCATCAAGGACGGGAGGCTGGTCACATCCGGAGGGCGTGTCCTGATGGTGGTCGGTAAGGAGAAGACCCTGAAGGAAGCCCGCGACAAGGCCCTCTCCGCAGTTGAGTCAATCGGATGCGACGGGCTGTTCTATCGCCGTGACATCGGTTGGCGCGTGCTGTAGCCCTTAAAACTCCAGAACGGCAAGCACAGGATAATGGTCGGAAATGAACGGGCATCCCGCATATTCCGTGTCGATTACCCTGAATGTCCCGCACTCCGGGAAACCAGAGTAGTAGATATAGTCGATGGCCGACTTAGGTGCTTTGAATCCGTTGAATGACGGCTTGTCATCGCTCTGCACGGCGAAGGCACGCGCACTTTTCATCCGTTTGTCCAGTTCGGTGAGGCACGGGTCATCAGATGTCACATTGAAATCCCCTGTAAGCACCATAGGCAGTTTCTCGGAAGAACTCATTTCGTCTATCCTGTCAACTATCAGTTGAAGCCCGTTTGCCCTTGCCTGTGTCCCGACATGGTCGAGGTGGGTGTTCACAAACCAGAATTTCTTCCCGGTCTCCTTGATCCTCAGCAGAGTCCAGGTCGCGGTCCTCCTGCACGCGGCATCCCAGCCCCTTGACGGGACATCCGGAGTCTCCGACAGCCAGTATGTCCCCCAGTCCAGCAGTTCGATTTTATCCTGCCTGTAGAAGACGGCCATACACTCTCCCTTTTTCATCCCGTCATCGCGTCCGACCCCGACATATCTGTATGCGGGACTTGTCTGTTCGATGTATTCCAGTTGGAAATCAAATGCCTCCTGTACCCCGAACACATCAGGCGCGCAGTCGGCGAGCATCGCAGGAGTGGCAGCCTTCCTGTTCTCCCAGGAATTCTCCCCGTCATTTGCGACACCCATCCTGATGTTATATGACATCACAGTTATATTCCCTTTTTGTTCCGAACACGACGAGAAGATTGCCGCCGCGGCGACAAGGAAAGTTAATGGAAAAAATATTGTTCTTTTCATAGAAAGATATTTTATATGTGATATATGTCTTAAATCCGACTTCAAAATTACGAAATACAACCGATATTCCTTATATTTGTTTTCGCTTTTCTCCGAAATGAAAGGAAAATGATATAAAATGATTAATTATCAATATAATGTTATATATGAAAAAGATTCTCATCTCTTGTGCCGTCATTGCAGCATCGGTTTTCCCGTCTTTTGCGCAATGGGCTCCTGCGGGAGACAACATCAGTACTCCTTGGGCTTCAGAAATCTCTCCTGACATAATTCCTCTTGAGGAATACCCCCGTCCGCAGATGGTCAGGTCGAAATGGGCCAATCTCAACGGGCTGTGGAATTATGCTGTGTCTGATGGCGCAGCCGAGGCAATGCCCGCTTCTGAGGGCAGGATAA
>JBJEJS010000360.1:0-1719 GCA_051878235.1 Candidatus Cryptobacteroides sp. | reverse complement strand
GAGGCCTATGAATACTATGTCCGCAGTTGTCTGGACAACCCTTATATAATAGGTACCAACTGGCACCAGTTCTCGGACCAGCCGTGCACGGGGCGTTTCGACGGCGAGAACTTCCAGGTGGGATTCACGGACTGCTGTGACACCCCGTATCCTGAAACGGTGCGGCACATCAGGAACATAGGGTACAATATGTACCATATACGCTACGGAAAATAAAATACCACATAATAAGTCAAATCTATGAAATACCTTAACAGCAAGTTGTTCCTTGCGCTTGTCGCTGTCCTCCTGTCCGCTGCCGCCACAACGGCTACGGCACAGACACAGGAAAGGATAGTGATAACGGGAACAGTATTGGATGACGAGGGACTTCCGGCAGCCGGTGCCGCAGTTCTCGTGAAGGGGAGACCTTCGGAAGGTGTCGCAACCGATTCGAAGGGGAATTTCCGGATTGTCGCCTCTCCGGGGGCGGTCCTGCAGGTCTCCTGCGTGGGTTTCCTTACCAGGGAAAAGCAGTTCAAGAATTCCGCCGACTGGTTTGTCGCCCTTGAGCCTGATGCACAGATGCTTGATGATGTGGTCGTGGTCGGCTACGGCACTCAGGAAAAGCAGAGTGTCGTGGGAGCCATATCCACCGTCTCCTCGGAAAAAGTGGTCAACACGGGAAGCAACTCTCTCACAAGTTCCCTCACGGGAAAGGTCGCGGGCCTGATGACGACGACCGTCAACGGCGCGCCTGGGGAGGACGACACCTCGCTTATGCTCAGGGGACTCTCCAGTTGGAACGGAAACAGCCCTTTGGTGCTTGTGGACGGGATTGAGAGGACAATGGGCGATGTCAACCCTAACGAGGTCAAGAGCATCAGCGTCCTGAAGGATGCTTCGGCGACAGCCGTGTTCGGAGCCAAGGGAGCGAACGGAGTCATTATGGTGACCACCAAGACAGGCTCGGAGGGCCGTCCGAAAATCCATTTCTCAATCGAGGGCGGCGTGAAGAATCCGGTCAGGCTTCAGGAGCACATCTCCTCGGCCACGACTGTCCAGATGGCGAACGTCGCGATGAAGAACGACCGTTCATTCGGCTCTCTCTACAGCGATGAGGTCATAGGAAAGTACCTTGACCAGTCAGACCCGTACCGTTATCCGGATGTGGACTGGTACAGCGAGGTGTTCCGCACTTTCGCACCGACCGTGAACGCCTCATTCGACATCTCCGGAGGAAACGACAAGTTCAAATACTATTCATCCGTGACCTGGTACCGCGAGGGGTCCATCCTGAAGAACCTCTCGGGCAATGCCAAGTCCAACTATTCCTCCGACCGCATCAACTACCGTCTGAATATGGACGCGAACTTGACCAAAACCACCAACCTCGCCCTGAGGCTCGGAGGAATCATAACCGTCAACAAGGCTGTGACCGTCAGCGGCTCCACCGTGAACACGGGACAGATATTCAACACGGTCTATATGGCTACCGGAGCGGTCTATCCGGCATATTTCCCTGCAGACATCTATTCGCAGTATCCTGACCCGAACTATCCTGATGCCTCGGAGATCCGCCTTGCCTCAAGCGCGGGCTCGAACTTCAATAACCCGATGGTCTATCTGATGACCCCGAGTTGGCTCCAGGAGACATCGAACAGGCTGACTACTGACCTTGTGCTGACCCAGAAACTGGATTTCATCACAAAGGGGCTCTCCGCAAAGGTCACCGCCTCG
>JBJEJS010000359.1:0-8356 GCA_051878235.1 Candidatus Cryptobacteroides sp. | reverse complement strand
TAAAGTAGGTTATCCTGTCCTTTGACTCCCTGTCCCAATGCCCGAACTGCACCCCTGTCGAGAGTCCCGCCCCGACATACGGCTGAAGCCTCTCCACGGAAACATTGAAATTTCTGTGGTACGCACCTGACAAGGTCACAAACTGATACCAGGTCGTAAACGGATTGATCACCCCCGCATTGATGTCCAATGTATTGGCTTCGTCAAAATATGCCTTGTAGTCCACCGCGAACTGGTTTCCCGCCCTGACGCCGAAAGTGTGGCGGACGGGCTGCGCGCAGAGCACAGCCGACAGGCAGGTCACAAGGACAAGGCTTGACAGACACCTTTTCATAGATTCCGGAATTTTCCTAAAAGAACGCCACCGTCCTGCCCTCAATCTCGGAAAGCAGGTTGTTTGCCATACGGCTTACCCCGAAACGCAGCAGGTCCTTGTTGAGCCAGTCCTTTCCGAGCACCGTAGAGACAATTGAGTAGTAGGACAATGCGTCAGATGCGGTTGACATCCCTCCTGCGGGCTTGAAGCCAACCTTGCGCCCTGTGGCGGAATGGAAGATCCTGATGCACTCGCACATTATATATGCAGCAATCGGAGTGGCGTTCACATCGACCTTTCCTGTGGATGTCTTGATGAAATCCGCTCCGGCCTCCATCGCGAGGAAGGATGCTGCGGCGATGTCCTCAGGAGACTGGAGAAGCCCCGTCTCAAGGATGACCTTCAGTATGACCGTCCTTCCCTGAGATGCCGCAACGCGGTCAATTGCCTGACGCACAGCGACAATCTCGGCAGAGGCCTGGTCATATTCCCCTGCGAGGAAATGATTGAGCGCCAACACTATATCCACCTCGTCAGCCCCCTGTTCAACCGCCAGTTCACATTCCCTGACCTTCACTTCAAGAAAACTCTGTGAAGACGGGAAGCAGGCAGAGACCACAGTGGCGTGCAACTGAGGGTCCTTCCTTGTCCCTTTCACCACAGAAGCGAAATTCGGATAGACACAGACTGAAGCGGGAAGCGGATAGTCCGGATATTCCACCGCAAAGTCATTGACCTTTCCCACTAGCCTTTCCACCGATGCGGCCGTGTCATTGGTCTTCAAGGTGGTCAGGTCCATCATCGAGAAACAGTCCTTCAGGACCTTCTCGGATTTGACGCTCGCAAGATTCTCCGCAATCCGCATAAGATCCCCGTCAATCCTGTCCTTGGACGGAAGATAATCGTATTTTTTCAAATAATCAGTCATAATATATCATATTTGTTGTTTTATCCTCTTATCTGTATATTGAATCCCTCCCTTATGAGAGGTGTCACATATTCCTCAATCTCCGATGCCGCACATTTTGAAAGACTCCTGTCAGGAGTCTCACGGTCAATCGTATATGCCATAATCTCCCTCGGCCTCACCTCACGCACCAGGTCCATCCATCTTTCAAGACATTCAGTATGAGTCAGATCCGTCTCCCCATACCGCAGGAACATCGTCTGAAGGACAAAATTCCCCTCAAAACATTTCATATTCCGTACAACTTCCTCAAGACTGTACGGACCCGAAGGGCGGTTCACCGCGAGCACACCCCTGTCCGAACAGGCGTCGATCTTCAATATGGGGTTATCCACCTTCTTCAAAGCCTCCCTTATGGCGGTATTCCCTATCATCGTGGCATTCGAAAAGACTGAGACTTTCGCCAAAGGTATATATATATCCCTGAGTCTCAACACCCTTTCCACGATTTCAGGAAATTCGGGATTCAGCGTCGGCTCACCGTTTCCTGAAAAAGTGATGGAATCCACCCCGACCCCCGAGGCTGAAAGTGCCTTCAGTTTCGCTTCCAGAGCGTTCTGCACATCGTCAGCCGCAGGGAGCACAGGCTTGAGGGAACGCCCGTCCCGGTTCCATCCACATTCGCAGTATATACAGTCGAAATTGCACAGTTTGCCGTCACCCGGCAGGAGGTTTATCCCGAGGGACGAGCCCAATCTCCTGCTATGTACAGGTCCGAAAACTATGTCACTGAATCTCAACATTCTCTACATCATTAACTCTCACCCATCCACTCAGACGAGCCTCTCGGAATAACTTGAGGCCGTAAGTCTTCCGTCTGAATCCAATTCGCACAATGCCACAAGACCCGGCCTTTTTCCCGCCTCTATCGAGCCAAGCTCATTTTCCTTGCCGAGGAACTCCGCCCCGTTCAATGTGCTCCATCTGAGGATTTCCCCAAGACTCACCTCAGGGAAATTGGACTGGAGGCAGTACATCTCCTTAACCATATCAAGGTCGTCATTGCTTGACAGGGAATCAGTTCCGACTGTTATCTTGAGTCCGAGCCTCCTCATCAGTCCGATTGGAGGCAAAGCGTTATGGATGAACAGGTTAGACATCGGGCATACTGCCCAGTACACATTTTTGAACTTTGCGAGGGCGGCCTTTGCGTCCTCCTCCGAAAGACAGATGTTGTGCACCAGAAGCAGATGCGGAGCGGGGCCCTCCCCTGGAGCGGGACTCCCGACTGTGTCAAGGAAATATTCCAATGAGGATGTCCCACAGACAGGAGGCATACTCATCCCGTATCTGCGGCGGTTGTCGGCAAGTTCCCCTGTACCTGTGCGGATCATATCCTCCTCCTGACGGCTTTCCTGCGAATGGTATGACAGGAAACCTGACCCGAGACCCGCCTTTGCGGCAGCGCAGAGAAGCTGCGGGCTCATAGTGTAGCAGGAATGTGGGGTTATCGAAGCGTCAATGCCTGAACGGCGTGCCTTCTCCAACAGCCTGTATGCACCTTCCATCACAGCCCCGCAATCCTCGGGCTCAGAGCCGAACAGTTCTATGAAAGTCCTTGTGTACATCGGAGAGGTTGACTTTACCGCAAAACTGTCGTCACAGTTGCTTATGTCCGCCATCGCGCTCACTCCGCTGTCCCACATACGGTCCATCCAGTTTTCAAGGCACCTGATCTTATCCTCCCTTGAAGAACTGTCCCTCAATGAGTTGATCTGGTCAATAAAGCCAGCCATCCCTGAAAGACGGGTGAACTTGCCCTTCAGATGGGACAATTCCAGATGACAATGGGCGTTCACAAAGCCCGGGACAACGGCCCCGTCAATCCACAGGTCCTCCTCTGATGGGTCGGGCACTATGCCTGTCCTCAAAATGAGCCCTTCATCGTCAACCTCCACAAAACCGTTCATCACAGGAGCGTCTTTCCCTGAAAGATACAGATATTTCGCAGCAATCCTCATAAATTCTCTATTTCGCGCACGGGACGCTTATCCCTGTGCAATTTCTCAGGTTTGATCTCTTTCGCCTCATGGTCCTTCTTCACAGTCCCGTCCTGTCGGAGTTCCTCCGCATCGGACTTCTCCGGAACAGGTTTCCCCAAGACGGACTTTCCAGTAAGGACAGTGGCCTCAACGGGCCTTACGGGAGCCACTTCCGGCAACGCAGGCTCTCCCGACAAGGAATCAGCCTTTGACAAGGAATCCGTCTGCACAAGCACGGAATCAGCAATCCTCATTACAGGACCATAGAAAGCGGTGTCCATCCAGTCCCTCGGGTCGAAATACAGTTCCCCGCCTGCCGAGTCCACATAAAACGCAAGGCTGTCCTCGCAGAACACTCCAGGATTTCCGAGGGAAGTCATCCTGTAGATACGCTCCGGATTGAACACCTCCACCTTTTCCTTCATCTGCTCAAGAGACTCCAGACGCTTCTTCTCCTTCCGCATCTCCTTCAGTTCAGAATCTATCAAGGCTCCCGACTCCCTCAGGATCCTGGCATAACGGTCAGGGTCCTTCATATAATGGGCGACACTCGCCCGATAATCGTCGGAGTTGTAGCCATATTTCTCAAAGATAGGCTCATACACCCACGAAGTGTCCGCAGTCCTCCTGATTTCCGTAGAGGACGCTATCCTCTGGTCCGCAATGAACATCTCCACATAGATTTTCGTCATCTTGGAACGCGGGATTATCCTTCCCTCCCTTCTGCAGGAGGAAAGCACACAGAGCAACAGGATGCCAGATATCAGGAAACGGCTCCGCATAAGGACTATCTCAAGACTGCCCCGAACTCACCTGAGAACACGGACATCAACCTTGTCATCATCTTCTCTATATCGCTGTCCGTCAATGTCTTCTCAAGGTCCTGGAAAACGAATCCCATAGCATACTGCTTCTTGCCTTCCGGAATCTTGTCGCCCCTGTAGACATCGAAGAGGGTGACATTCTTGAGAAGTTTCTTCCCTGTCTTGAACGCGCTCTTGCGGAGGTCGCTGTAAGTGACATTCTCGTCAAGCAGAAGCGCGAGGTCACGCCTTACCTCAGGGAATTTAGGCATTTCCCTGTACTGTATGCGGTTTCTCTTCACAAGGGTGAACAGGGTGTCCCAGCGGATTTCCGCCGCAAAGACAGGCTGACGGATTCCGAACATCCTGAGCAACGCAGGAGATACGGTTCCCATAACGGCCAGTTCGGCACCGCCGCCAGGAAGGGAATAACGAAGCCCCTCGGAGAAGAGGTCTGAAGGAGCCGCCCCGTATTCCATATTGTACAAATCCGCCCCGTAACGCTTCAGAAGAAGTTCCAGATAGCCTTTCAGCATAAAATAACTGCCTTTCTGCGGCTCGGAGCACCAGGATTTCTCGCCAGGTCCCGTCACGAACATCGCATAGCACTGATGCTCGTCGTATGACTCAAGGGTCTGGCCGTCGGCACCAGGCTTCAGGGAATACACGGAACCGTACTCGAAGGTGCGGAGTGTGGTCGTCTGCCTGTTGATGTTGTAGGCTATGACCTCAAGCCCGCCCAAAAGAAGGGTCTGGCGCATCACATTCAGGTCGGAACTCAAAGGATTGAGAATCCTGACACAGTTCTCCTGAGGGAAAGTCTTGAGTGAGGCATAATAATCCGACTTCGTAAGGGAGTTGTTCATCGTCTCCACAAAGCCGTTTGCCGCGAGGAAATCCGAAACCGAACTGCGCACCTGCTCAGGCTCAGGCTTGGAAGTCGCGTTCACGGACATCCTCACGCCGGAAGGGAGTTCGATGTTGTTGTAACCATAAATCCTGAGGACCTCCTCAACAATGTCACACTCCCTATAGACATCTATCATATAAGACGGCACGGCAACCTTTGCCCCCTTGTCCGTCCTTTCGACAAAATCATAATCCAGATATGTCAGGATATCCTCAATTGTCTTGTGTCCGATTTTCTTGCCGATGAAGTTCTCCATCCTGTCATAGTCAATCTCCACCTCCTTCCTGCGGATGTCCCCGGAGAAGACCTCCTGGAGTTTCCCTGTCACCTGTCCCCCGGCCACTTCCTGAATGAGAAGGGCGGCACGGCGCGCGGCCCAGCCGGTCACAAGCGGATCGGCACCTCTCTCATAACGGAACGACGCGTCGGTCTTGAGGCCGAATCTCTTGGAAGTCTTCCTTATGGAGACAGGATTGAAATACGCGCTCTCAAGGAACACGGTAGTGGTGTCCTCTGTCGAGCCAGAGTCAAGTCCTCCGAACACTCCTGCGATGCACATAGCCCTCTGAGTGTCGGCAATGACAAGGTCCGCCGAGGTCAAAGTCCTCTCGACCCCGTCAAGAGTGACGAGTTTCTCCCCCTCTCCGGCCCATCTTACGACGACTTTCCCTCCACAGATTTTCCCTGCGTCAAAGGCGTGGAGAGGCTGTCCTATCTCCATCAGCACGAAATTGGTCACATCGACGATGTTGTTGATCGGCCTGAGCCCCACAGAAAGCAGCCTTTTCTGAAGCCACTGAGGAGACGGGGCGACCTTGACACCTGTGATTGTCAATCCCGAATAACGCGGCGCGCCCTCAGGTGCGGTCACCTCTATAGGAAGTGCACCGTTTATCTCTCCGTTGCCTGAATATATGCAGTCCCCGCCTTCACGGAAAGCGGAGACATCAGGAATGTCAAGACTGCAAGGGATGGAGTTGAGCCTGAGATATGCGTAAAGGTCGCGTGCCACTCCGATATGCGAGGCGGCATCCACCCTGTTGGCGGTCAGCCCGATTTCAATGACGGCATCCGTCTCAAGATGGAGATATTCCTTTGCAGGAGTGCCAGGCTTGGCAGCAGGGTCGAGCACCATTATACCGTCGTGGGAGGTCCCTATCCCGAGTTCGTCCTCAGCGCAGATCATACCGAAGGACTCCACGCCCCTTATCTTGGATTTCTTTATCTTGAAATCCCCGCCGAGCACCGTGCCGATTGTCGCAAGGAGGACCTTCTGGCCGGCAGCCACATTCGGAGCCCCGCAGACAACCTGGAGGAGTTCTCCCTCCCCCGTGTTCAGCTTTGTCACGTGAAGATGGTCTGAGTCAGGATGATCCACACATTCAACCACTTCTGCGACAATCACTCCGGCAAGTCCTCCCGGAACCGCCTCCACCATCTCAAGCGAGTCCACCTCAAGACCTATTGATGTCAATGCCTGGGCCACTTCCTGTGGCGTGAGAGAGCATTTGAGATATTCTTTAAGCCAGTTATATGAAATCTTCATTATTTGAAATTTTATATGTCCGAAATATATTTACCTGCCGAAATCCTCCTTTGAAAAGAGAGAGCCGACAAACTCCTTCTTGCTGAACACCTTCAGGTCATCGATGCCTTCCCCGACCCCGATGAACTTCACAGGAATACGGAACTGGTCCACAATGCCTATGACGACACCTCCCTTTGCAGTCCCGTCCAGTTTGGTCACCGCAAGCGAGGTCACATCGGTCGCCTTCGAGAACTCCTTAGCCTGCTGGAAGGCGTTCTGCCCTGTGGATGCGTCGAGTACGAGAAGCACATCGTGAGGCGCGTCAGGCACCACCTTCCGCATCACATTACGGATCTTCGTCAGTTCGTTCATCAGGTCTATCCTGTTGTGAAGGCGGCCTGCCGTGTCGATTATGACGACATCAGCCCCTTTTGCCACAGCCGAATTGACAGTGTCATACGCGACGGAAGCCGGGTCCGCCCCCATCGACTGGCGCACGATGTCCACCCCCGCACGCTCGGCCCAGATGACCAACTGGTCAACCGCAGCGGCGCGGAATGTGTCTGCCGCCCCGAGGACGACCTTCTTCCCCGAAGCCTTGAGCATAGACGCCAACTTGCCTATTGTGGTGGTCTTCCCGACTCCATTGACCCCAACCACCATTATGACATACGGCTTGTGCGAGAAATCGAATGGAAGTCCGTCTGACGGGACCTCGGCGGAGACATCAAGCAAGGAGGAGATCTCATCCCTGAGCATATCCATCAACTCGTCAAACGACATATACTTGTCCCTCTGCACACGGTCCTCCAGACTGTCAATAATCTTCAGGGTCGTGTCAACTCCCATATCGGAGGAGACAAGGGCCTCCTCTATGGAATCCAGAAGGTCATCATCAACCTTGGACTTGCCTGCGACAGCACGGGAGATACGCTCCCAGAAACCACGCTTTGTCTTTTCGACGCCTTTATCAAATATTCCCATCAGCGCAAAAACTTTTAACCTACAAATATAAGTATTTTCCCCGAAATGAGACACGAAAAAGGGGATGTCAGACCGACATCCCCTACATTGTGTCCAATTTCCCGCAGAAATTACTTCTTTGCGAAGAAATCCTTTACCTTTTCAGCCTCTACAAGTTCCTCCTTGAATGCGTAAGCACCGCTCTTAGGAGACTTGTCCATACGGATGCACTTCACCATACGCTTTGCGCCGGCTTTGGCACTGAAGGTTGCGACCGCTTTCTTTGCCATAACTCAATTCCTCCAAATTATTTAATCTCGCGATGAAGGGTTACCTTCTTAAGGAACGGGTTGTATTTCCTGCGCTCCAGACGCTCGGTAGTGTTCTTTTTGTTCTTGGTGGTAATGTATCTTGAGATACCTGGTACACCGCTTTCTCTCTGCTCAGTGCACTCAAGGATGACCTGCACCCTGTTACCTTTTGCTTTCTTTGCCATAATTCAAAAAATTAAACAAGGTTAATATATCCTTTGCTCTGAGCGTCCTTGATTGCTGCGCCGAGGCCTTTTTTCTCAATAGTCCTCATACCCTTGCAAGACACTTTCAAAGTGATGAACCGCTGCTCCTCCTCAGACCAGAACTTCTTGGTCTTGAGGTTCAGGGCAAAAACGCGTTTGGTGCGTCTCTTGGAATGGGAGACATTGTTTCCCACCATTCTCTTTCTTCCTGTGATTTGACAAACCTTTGCCATTATATATTACTTTTTAATTATTTCATTTTTAGCGGGCTGCAAATATCGCGTAAAAAATTCTAAAAAACAAATTTTATACGAATTTGAACAACCTCCGCCATCTGATGTTTGAAGGGAACGGCTTGTTCCTGTCCGTC
>JBJEJS010000358.1:0-1732 GCA_051878235.1 Candidatus Cryptobacteroides sp. | reverse complement strand
CTCGCGAATGTCACCATCATAAACCCCGATATGATTTCGGAGCAGATAACAGCCGTTATCCAGATACTCGGTCCAAAAGCGGACTCCAACACGCTGTCGGCATTGGGAGAAATGGAGGGCTCAATGCCTAAGATCATATTTTTCAGCAACCTTATCTACTGTTTCATATATGGTGTGGTCCTCTCGCTGATTCTCTCAAGGAGGATTCCGTCGGACGATCCTTTCGCCGATATGGAAGCGGGCAACGGAGAAGACACGGCAGGAGACAATTCAGGAGACTGCGGGAAAGGAATGGAGTAATATCGGTTTCAATATGGCAGAGAATACTGTAAAAGACTTGTCAATAGTCATTTCCCTATACAATGAGGAAGAGTCGCTTCGCGAACTGACGGATTGGATTGTCAGCGTTATGACCCGTGAGGGTTATGCCTACGAGATAATTATGGTGGACGACGGGAGCAGGGACGCCTCCTGGAGTGTTGTCAAGGAACTGGCCGCAAAAAATCCTTGTGTCAGAGGGATATCCTTCCGTAGGAACTACGGCAAGTCGGCGGCTCTGTATGAGGGTTTCAAGGCCGCTGAGGGAAAGGTTGTGGTGACAATGGATGCCGACCTTCAGGATTCTCCTGAGGAAATTCCTGAAATGTACCGGATGGTCACAGAAGATGGTTATGACATCGTTTCCGGCTGGAAGCAGCACCGCAAGGACAACAAACTCACGAAGAATCTGCCGTCGAAGTTATACAATGCCACCGCCAGGAAGATCACGGGAATAAGGCTGCACGATATGAACTGCGGTCTCAAGGCATATAAGAATGAGGTGGTGAAGAGCATTGAGGTATATGGGGAAATGCACCGCTATATACCTTATCTTGCAAAGAATGCGGGCTACGACAAGATTACCGAGAAGCCTGTAAGACATCAGAAAAGGAAATACGGAAAGAGCAAATTCGGAATCGAAAGGTTTGTGAACGGTTTTCTGGATTTGCTGTCATTATGGTTCCTGAGCCGCTTCGGCAAGAAGCCGATGCACTTTTTCGGATTCTCAGGTATTCTGATGTTCTTTACCGGTGGCATCATAGCACTATGGCTCATCATCGACAAACTCATCCAGCAGAGCCAGGGACTGAATTTCAGGCCTGTCACCGACCAGCCTCTGTTCTATCTGGCACTTGTCGCCATCCTTCTGGGAGCCCAACTGTTTATGACAGGTTTCATCTGTGAACTGGTTTCACGCAACAGTTCCGAAAGGAATCACTACAACATCAAGGAACAATTCTAGGGAATATCTTCTTGTCATTCCCGAATGATTTTCATCGTCATACCAGGTTGACCACTTCGTCATACCCGGCATAATTTCATTCTGTCATTCCTGACCGCCTCCTTTTCGTCATACCCACATATATTCCACACGTCATACCCGGCTTGACCGGGTATCTGCACAGACAGATGCCCGATCGGAGTCGGGCAGGACGGAGGAATCAGTCGGGCAGGACGGGGTAGGACAAGAGGAATACGGATGGGGACTCCGGAGCGCAGCGACGCAAGGGGCCAGGGGAATGCGGTCCCCTGCACCCCGCCGGGATGGCTCGATCAAGGAAGGACTCTATCGTACCGACTGCCGTCGGCTGCCCGCTGCAAAAGCCCACAGGGCTGTTTGCTGACCGCTCGCGAAGAGAGCCGGGGGTGGACAAAAAAAAGATACCGAAGGACATCATCGATGTCCTCCGGT
>JBJEJS010000357.1:0-1732 GCA_051878235.1 Candidatus Cryptobacteroides sp. | reverse complement strand
AGTCCGAGGTCGCGGATTTCCTCTCCTATCTGCCTTTTCTGGAGCCATCCGATAATCCTCTTTCCTGCGAACACCGAAAAGAGCATAGCGGTTATGCTCGCCATAATCGCCCTGAAAGACAGGTATGTCATCAGCCCCTGTCCTGGGATGTCATATTCTTTAAGACTCTGGAACAAATGGTACAACATTCTCAAATCCTCCTCATCTGTCCGAACACCCCGTTGACAATCTCCTTCTCATCGAAGTGCCTTTTCTCGTTTCCTATTATCTGGTATGTCTCGTGCCCTTTTCCTGCAAGGAGCACAGTCGCTCCCTCATTTGCGGTCATCAGGGCCGTCCTTATCGCCTGTTCCCTGTCTTCGATGAAGATGGAACGGGCTTTCCCGTTTTCATCCATCCCCGCCTTTATGTCCTCCATAATGTCACAGGTCCTTTCGGAACGGCTGTTGTCGGATGTGACGAAAAGACGGTCGGCATATTTCTGGGCGATTGCCCCCATTTCAGGCCTCTTGCTCCTGTCCCTGTCGCCTCCGCAGCCGAAAAGGCAGACAAGTTCCCTGTCAGGGGCTATCTCCCTTAGGGTCTTGAGCACATTCTCAAGGGCATCCGGGGTGTGGGCATAGTCGATGACCGCCGTGATGTCCTTCGGACCGTTGATGTTCTCCAGTCTTCCCGGGGCGGAGGACAATGCGCTGATTGCCGTGAGTGCCTCCTCCTCCGGAGTCCCTAGGACGACGGCAGCGGTATAGACCGCGAGGATGTTGTAGGCATTGTGGGTCCCGATGAGCCTTGTCCAGGTCTCGTGGGAGTCAATCCTGAGCATCATCCCCTCGAATCCCTTTTCCATTATCCTGCAGGTGTGGTCGGCTATGCTCCTGCAGGAATATGTGACTTTCTGAGCCTTTGTGTTCTGCAGCATCACAAGGCCGTTCCTGTCGTCGATGTTCGTGATGGCGAAGGCATCCTCAGGAAGATTGTCAAAGAACAGTTTCTTGCATCTGAGGTATTCTGCGAATGTCTTGTGGTAGTCAAGGTGGTCGTGGGTCAGGTTGGAGAATATTCCCGCCTTGAATTTCAGACCTGCAATCCTTTCCTGCTCCACTCCGATTGAACTGACTTCCATAAAACAGAACGCGCATCCCGCATCGGCCATCTCAGCCAGAAGGGAGTTGATGGTGATCGGGTCGGAGGTGGTGTTGACCGCCTCTGACATCCTTCCGCCCACATAATTCGCTATGGTGGAAAGAAGTCCGCAATTGTAGCCCAGTCTCGTGAACATCCTGTAGAGCAGTGTCACGGTGGTGGTCTTCCCGTTGGTCCCTGTTATTCCCACGAGGACCAGTTTCTCCGACGGCCTTCCGTAGAAATTGGACGCGATGATTCCGAGGGCGTGGCGGGAACTCCCGACCCTGATGAATGCCGTTTCAGGATATTCCCCGAAATACGCCTCCGCCTCCCGGGGATTGTCATAGACGATTGCTGCGGCCCCTGCCTCAAGAGCCTTGCCGATGAAGGCGTGCCCGTCCGCAGCGAATCCTTTGACGGCGATGAACATACATCCTGCCGACACCTTTCTGGAGTCCGCCGTGATGCTGAGGATTTCCTTCTTGGAATCCCCTTTGACGGATAGTGCCCCGCAGTTTTCTATTATCTGTCCTGTTCTCATCATTTCAACTCAATTTTTACCGTCGTCCCCTTTTTTGCCTTGCTCCCTCCTGCGGGAGACTGGGAA
>JBJEJS010000356.1:0-1735 GCA_051878235.1 Candidatus Cryptobacteroides sp. | reverse complement strand
GGTTATTACAACTACAGGCTTGTGCCGAACTCTGTCAACAAGACATTCTTTGCCGACAAAAGCTTTGACGACGACCGTACCCGGCTGATTGAATACAACTTCGACAGGAACAGCACCCTCAATGTGCCCGGAGACTGGAACACCCAGGACGAAAAACTCTATTACTATGAGGGGAAGGTCTGGTACAGGACCCGTTTCAACTGCACCCCCGCTTCGGGGAAAAGGACATTCCTCTATTTCGGAGCGGTGAACTATGATGCGGTCGTAGCCCTCAACGGCAAAAGGATCTGCCGTCACAAAGGCGGATTCACCCCATTCAACATAGAGGTGACAGGAAAACTGGCCGACGGGGAGAATTCACTGGTGGTGATGGTCGACAACACAAGGGACAAGGACGGCATACCGACAAACAATTGTGACTGGTGGAATTACGGAGGCATCACCAGAAGCGTGTACCTTGTCGAGACTCCTGAGACATTCATCCGGGACTATTCGGTCCAGTTGGACAGGAATTACAGGAACATCTGCGGTTATGTGCGCCTTGAGGGATGCGACGCTCCCCGTAAGGTCACCCTGTCAATCCCCGAACTCAAGATTTCCGCCGAGGTGGAGACCGACAGTGAAGGATATGCCGAGTTCAATGTGAAGGCACGCCCGGAACTCTGGTCTCCGGAGAATCCGAAACTTTACGATGTCAACATTTCCTGCGGCGAGGATTCCATAAACGACAGGATAGGATTCAGAATCATAGAGACCAATGGGACAGACATACTCCTGAACGGGAAGAAGATATTCTGCAGGGGGGTGTCCATCCACGAGGAGGCCCCGTACAGCAACGGAAGAATCGTTTCCAAGGAGCAGGACCGCATCCTGCTCGGATGGGCAAAAGAGATGGGCTGCAATTTCGTAAGGCTCGCCCATTATCCGCACAATGAGGATATGGTGCGCCTGGCGGAGGAGATGGGGATTATGGTCTGGTCGGAGATTCCTGTCTATTGGACAATCTCCTGGGATAATCCGCAGACATACTCCAATGCGGAGCAGCAACTCAAAGATATGATAACCAGAGATATGAACAGGGCCAATGTCGTCATCTGGTCAGTCGCCAACGAGACCCCGCTGTCAGAGCAGAGGCTGGATTTCCTCTCCCGCCTGATTGACAAGGCGAGGGAACTGGACCCGACAAGGCTGATCAGCGCGGCGATGGAGAAGACAAAGACGGAAGACGGGCTCTGGACTGTGGACGACCCTCTGATCTCAAAGACCGACCTGATAAGTTTCAACCAGTATTTAGGATGGTACACCGGGGCATACGACATCTGTGACGAAGCAAGATGGGTGTTCCCTGTCGAAAAGCCTGTCTTCATCTCAGAGTTCGGGGCGGGGGCGCTCTACGGGCTTCACGGGGAACAGGACGAAAGATTCACGGAAGAGTATATGGCCGAATGCTACAGGAGGAACATCAGGATGATGACCGAGAGGATGCCGGGACTGGCGGGGACGACACCTTGGGTGCTGAAGGACTTCAGGTCACCGCGCCGCGCCCTGGCAGGGATTCAGGATGACTTCAACCGCAAGGGGCTTGTCTCCGAACAGGGCCAGAAGAAATCCGCCTTCAACATAATGAAGGAATGGTATGAATCGCTGATGCGGTAGGGATATGAAAAGGAGGCTGGCGGAATTGACATGAACCCCGAAAGTTAGACAAAAAACTTTCGGGGTTTTGTTATGTCCA
>JBJEJS010000355.1:0-8431 GCA_051878235.1 Candidatus Cryptobacteroides sp. | reverse complement strand
CTTGTCTGACAATTTGAGTTCAGGAATCACTTCCGCACCCTTTGTCCCGGCAATGGCGTGGTCACCCCAAAGTTTCAATTCACGGTCAATCCCCGCGATGTGCGCGTCATTGCTGAAGATGACAGGCACACCGGCCTTTCTTGCGGCATCCAGAAGTTGGGCAGTCGCAGGCACGATGGCCTTTGCCCTGTCACATCCGAGTGCTCCTGTAACGAAATCGTTGAGCATATCAACGACAATCACTGCAACATTTTCAAGTTTGTTCATAATCTATACATTAAAATATATGATATATTCAGAAAACAGGGCGCAAAATTACAAACTATTTTGACAAAAATCATCTATTTTTTGAAATATTTGGTATTTCGAAAAATATTTGTTGTTTTTCGATAAAAAATTTATATATTTGCAACATATTTATAAACACAATATGCTATGATAACAGAATGGTGGACCTCACTTGACCTTTTTGCGAAAATCCTTTGGGCTGTGGCACTGTCATCCTCACTGGTTTTCATTATCGAAAGCATCCTGACATTTGTCGGGATTGACGGCGGAGGGAGCGATATGGACTTCGATGTTGATATGGACATCGACAGCGGCTCCGGAAGCGGTCTCTACACTTTCAGGAACTTCATAAATTTCTGCCTCGGATTCAGTTGGACGGCAATTCTTCTGCGCCCGAGAATCACGCAGACCTGGCTCCTGATTATGCTTGCAATAGTTGTGGGAGTTGCGCTTGTCGCAATCGTGATGTACCTTTTCAAATGGCTCAGCACAATGCAGCAGTCGGGAAACATCGACCTGCAGAAATCCGCTGTCGGCTGCCAGGGGTCTGTGTACCTCACTATTCCGGAGGGAAGGAAGGGCACAGGAAAAGTGCAGATAAGCATAAACGATTCCGTCAGGGAATATGACGCCGTGACCGACGGGGATTCCATCCCGACAGGAAGGACGATACGGGTCGTGGAGGCACTTGACGGGAGCACCCTGCTTGTGGAGGAACTCAACTCACTGATTATCTGATAATAACAACAAACAACACACATTATGGAACTGATTCTTATTCTCATCATCGTCGCAGTGATAATTGTGACGCTGGCAGTCATCCTGAGCCGTTACAAAAGATGTCCTTCCGACAAGATTCTCGTGATTTACGGAAAGACAGGAAGAAAGTCTTCGGCAAAGTGCATACACGGAGGGGCATCCTTCATCTGGCCTGTATTCCAGAGTTACGCATTCCTGGACCTCACTCCTATTTCAATCGAGTGCAACCTCACCAACGCGCTCAGCAAGCAGAACATCAGGGTGGATGTGCCTTGCCGTTTCACAGTCGGAATCTCGACTGAGACAGACAGTATGACAAATGCTGCGGAAAGGCTTCTCGGACTGACATTCGACAACATCCAGAGCATAGCCACAGATATCCTGTTCGGCCAATTGCGTCTCGTGATTGCGACAATGGACATCGAGGAAATCAACTCCGACAGGGACAAGTTCCTTGCGAATGTGAGCGCGAATGTGGAGGCGGAACTGAGGAAAATCGGTCTGAAACTGATAAATGTGAATGTGACCGACATCAGGGACGAGTCTGGCTACATCGAGGCTCTCGGTAAGGAGGCAGCCGCAAAGGCAATAAACGACGCGAAGAAGAGCGTGGCCGAGCAGAACCGTTTCGGAGAGATCGGAAAGGCCGAGGCTGACAGGGACAAGGACATCAGGATTGCGGAGACCGTTAGGGACACCCGTATCTGCACAGCCGACGCAAACGCAAAGGCCGTCGAGGGAGAGAACAATTCGAAGATTGCCATCGCAAATTCAGACGCCCTGCGCCGTGAGAAAGAGGCTGAGGCTGCAAGGATTGCGGTCGCTGCGGAGAAGGTGCAGGCTGCAAAGGCACTCGAGGAGGCGTACAAGTCGGAGCGTGACGCGGAACTTGCGCGTGCGGAGAGGGAGAAGGCGACCCAACAGGCAAACATCGTCGTTCCCGCACAGATTGAAAAGGAGAAAGCCATCATCGATGCAGAGGCCGAGGCAGAGAAAATCCGCAGGATGGCCAAGGGTGAGGCTGATGCCATTTACGCCAAGATGGACGCGCAGGCAAGGGGTATGCTTGAGATCCTCTCAAAGCAGGCCGCAGGTTTCAACCAGTTGGTTGACGCTGCCGCAGGCGATCCTCAGAAGGCTGTGCTTATGCTCATAGCGGACAAACTTCCTGAACTCGTCAAAACCCAGGTGGAGGCTGTCAAAGGCATTAAGATTGACAAGGTGACCGTATGGGACGGAAACGGGAAGGATGCTGACGGCAAGACTTCCACAGCGAATTTCATTTCAGGGATGATGAAGTCGGTGCCTCCTCTCGAAGAACTGTTCAATATGGCAGGAATGAGCCTTCCGTCCTACCTCAAGGCTGAAAAGACCTCTGATGCCTCCGAGAAGGAGACGGAGGAAAGTGGAACCGTAAATGGATAAGTATGGCGATTATTGTCAATGTCGATGTAATGCTGGCGAAAAGGAAGATGTCTTCCGGAGAACTGGCTGAGAAGGTTGGCATTTCGGCGACAAACCTGTCCATCCTGAAGACAGGCAAGGCAAAGGCCGTGAGGTTTTCCACCCTGGATGCGCTCTGCACGGCTCTCAAATGCCAACCTGGCGACATTCTGGAGTATCGGGCGGACGGTCCCGGAAAATAAAAGAAAAAACAATCATTTTAATGGTAAAGCGTATTTTCATTCTTACCGGCTGCCTGTGCGCGGCGATGTCACTTTTCTCCTGCGGAAGCCAGGGTGTTGAAGGAAGATGGACGGCTCCTGTGCCGGGGATGGAAGGGCAGGAGCAGGGATTCGAACTGAGGAAAGACGGGACGGCGGAGTCGGTCAATATGGCGACCCTCCAGTACCGCACCTGGGAAAGGACCGATGACAGGCTTATCCTCACAGGGGAAAGCATAGGAAACGGCATCACCATCCCTTTCCGCGACACCCTCACAATAGAGAGCATTGAAAATGACAGGCTTACGCTAAGGAAGGGCGACCTTCTGACTGAATATTCCAAAAGATAAAATATCCGGAAAATCCGGATAATGTTACGGAATATAAGACATTAAGAAAATAAATGCCCTGCTTCAGTTGAAGCGGGGCATTTATTATTTATATTGTTCCAAAATTACTCTTCTTCGGAATTGTCGTTGGTAAGATACACCCCGTCAACCTTTCCTGTGAGCGTCTTGAGGAATGCAGTGATGTCCGCAACCTCATTTTCCTTGATGGTAACTCCGGTCTGGTAGATTGCCATATCCCTGACAGCCTCCTCAAGGGTAGCCCTTGTGCCGTCGTGGAAATATGGCCAGGTGAGTTCGACATTCCTCAGCCCGGGAACTTTGAAGCGGTGACGGTCACGCTCAAGGGATGTCTCCTTGTAATGTCCGTTGTCCTCGACTGTGAGTTCCAGTCCCCTGTCTCCGAAATAGTCGGCACGGTGGCCCATAAGTTCGTATGAGAGGCCGCCGAGGTTCTTCCCTGCGTGGCAGGTCGCACAGTCATATTTCTTGAAAAGTGCATATCCGTTGATTTCCTCCGCAGTAAGGGCGGACTCGTCACCCTTGAGATAGAGGTCGAAACGGCTGTCAGGAGTGATGAGGGTCTTCTCGAACTCGGCAATCGCGTCCGTTATGGTCTCCTGTGAGAAACCTTCAGGATAGACTTTCAGGAAAGCCTTTGAAAATTCCTTGTCGGCTGAAAGTTTAGCCACAATCTCGTCGAATGACTCGCACGCCATCTCCACAGGATTGAGAGGAGGACCTGCCGCCTGGTCGGCAAGAGTTGCGGCACGGCCGTCCCAGAACTGAACGAAATTGTACAAGGCATTGTAGACTGTCGGGGCATTGACTCCTCCCAACTGTCCGCCGACACCGTCAGAATACTGCTCATTGTCAACTCCACCGGTGTTGAGACCGTGACAGGACGAGCAGGAGATCGTGTTGTCGGATGAAAGCCTCGTGTCAAAGAAAAGGGCCTTTCCGAGAGCGGCCTTTTCAGGGCAGGTTTCGATGAAAAGGTCAACAGGACGCACAGGCTCTGCGGCAAACGACTCGCAGACAGCATCGTCATACATAGCCTTGCGGGTGTTCCACGCCCAGTCAAGAACGACATCCGTCTTGGCCTTGGTCAGGGAACTGCCCCAGTGCACCAGATAGTACTTCGCCATCGGCATCCTCCTGTCAAGGACCACCTTCTCCACCTTTGCAAGGTCAATAGGATGCACCTCTGTGCCGTTTTTCAGAGCCTCGTTCATCGCCGTGATGTCAAAAGCCCTGTAGCCGGAATCGGAATCCTGCTTGACCAGTTTGCCCATAACCGGAAACTCCGCATAAAATGGCAGTTTCGGATTTTCACTGTGGCAACTGACACAGCCGCCGTCGTCGAAGATTGCGGCAACCCTTTCCGACGGGGAGAGAGTCTCCGACGGGACGCGGTTGACGGCGCGATAGATGACGGCAAGAACAGCAACGAGGGCGACTATCGCCACCGCTGCCCATTTCAGGAATTTTTTCATCGTCTAATCAGGTTAAAGTAGTATTTCATTTTATCTGTTATATACGTGTATGCTGTCCTGGGCAGCGGGGAGCAGGTTGACACCCCACCAGCACATCTGAAGGCAAAGAAAGGAAAAAATCACAATACCGCAAAGAGTACGGCGCGAAACCTTCCCAAAAATCCTCAGATGGACATACAGGAGGTAACTCAGCCAGGTCAATGCAGCCCAGGTCTCCTTGGGGTCCCAGTTCCAGTAATGTCCCCAGGCATCCTTTGCCCACAGGGATCCGGACATCATACCGAGAGTGAGGAAAGCCAGTCCTATATATATCAATGTGTCCATACTTCCGAATATCTCCTTGTCCCTCAGGGAGTCCCCCTTGCGCAGCAGTCCCGCGACTGCAAGCAGAAAGGCGCAGCCGAAGACGGAATATGAGAACATATATACCGTGACGTGGGGAATGAACCAGGGGCTCTGGAGCGCGGGCATAAGCGAAGCGTCGTGGATTTCCGGCTTCAGGCAGTTTATTACGACAAAAACTGTGGAAAGGACTGCCGAAAATGGAAGAATCCATCTGTAACGCCATCTGCAATAAGTGAATATGCCTGCAAGACAGGCAAAGAAGGAATACCAAAGGCGGGTCTCCCCCATTGTCCTGAGAGGCGGACGGCGCAAGGCAATCCACAGGAGGACGATGAATGAGCCCAGGACAAGGGCGGATGCGACGCTCAGGCAGATTGCGGGAACGCTCCGTCCCTGCCTGCGTGCGGCAGAGAAAAACGCCCCTGCAAAAGAGAGGGCCACAGAAACGGCCGCGAAATATATGAAGTTGTCCCAAATCATTGTCCTTCAGGTTTTGAGGTGCGTTGTGACCTTCCCGTGCGCGGTCCACGGAGGAACATCAGCACGGCTCCTGCCATCATCATAATTATCCCCGCAGCGGTGAACGGCTTCCACGGCTGCCGGACAATCTGCAGGATGCAGTATTCCCTCCCTCCGTCTGTTCCGTAACTTGTGAGGTATATGTCCTCGGAGATGGTCCTTGAATAAGGATGGTTAACCCTCAGAAGGACATCCTTCCCGTCAACATCGAGACCTGCCTCAAAGACGGACGGCACTCCGTTCTCAAAATAATCCACACGGAAGTCACGCAGGGTGATTTCGTAGGGAAGCCTGCGCCTCGCCCCGTCCAATGAATGGCAGGCGGATGTGGCTTCATCGGGATAGACTTGTATCCTGAGGGTTTCCGTGTCGGGCGCACCCCAGAACGAGGCCCCCACGGCAAGAAGAAGCCCGATGTGGTTAAGAAGGAAACGCCAACGGATTTTCCCGTCACGGCGCACTCCCCTGATTGTAATGAACAGAAGCACGGTCAGGAGGAAGAACACCTCGATGACAAACCACCAGGAGGATGCGAGGGAACGGTCGGAGGAAAGCCCCATAACGAGTGTTCCCGAGGCACAAAGCCCAATTGAGAGCCAGGTCGCCGCAGGAGACAGGAAGAAGCGCACAAGGGATGTGTTCCTGAAGCCCTTCCATAGAATCAGGACAGCCAGACACCACAGGACGGCAAGGATGAGATTCAGAGGGAACTCAAAGAAAGAGACAGGAAAATCCATAACGGGAGACTCTACATTTCAAGGGCCTTCAGGGCGGTTGCGCAGGAAAGCCTTGCGGCATCGGCGTCAGGCAGACATTCAAGATGGAATCCCGGCACTGCCGTTATGACCTTCTCGACAGTCTTGTGCAGACCGTCACAGGCCCCTGCATCCCATCTCATACAGGAACAGGACGGCAGAAGGGCGGCGTATGCCTGCACAGGGGAAAGCCTGCTGATTTTGTTGTGCGGAGCCTGTTCAAGCCGCACATAGGCTCCCATAGGCCTGCTGTCATTCTTGTAGCAGGGGGTCTTTCCGCTCCAAGGAGTTCCGAACACGACAGGTACTCCGTCAATTATACGGATTGCGGGATTGTCATCGTTCAGGAGGAAAGTGTCGGGAATGTTCTCAAGCCAGAGACGGCTATGGGTGGATTTACCCGTGCCGCTCTTGCCGAGGAAGACAAAGGCGCGTCCCTTGTGGCAGGTCACCGATGCGTGTATCATCAGGGTGTCGAGAGGGGTCGTGCAAAGAGTGAAAAGCAGCATCATCGCATTGTTGAGTGCGAATAGGCTGTGGCTCTTGGGCGCCCCTGAAGGGACATAGACAACATTCCTCCCGAATCCCCCGTCAGAAAGCGCCACCACACAACCTGTGCGCTTCTCCGACAAGGAGAAACCGAAACGGTACTCCCCTTCCCTCTCAAAGAGCCAGAAGAAGGGAGCCTCGTCATTGTATCTCTCCTTCAGGATTCCGCTGACAGAGCCAAGGTCATCACAAAAGACAAGCTCCAACGAAAAAAGCGGTTTCCTTCCGGATTCCGCTTCTTCGAAAGGAGCATACTGTGACAGGAAATCCCGGCCGAAAACACCTGTTGGGATAATGATGTCAAAAGTATGTCCTGCAACCGTGTACATAATTTCCGCTCAAGTTTTGCTGATGATCAATCCCTGATTGTCACTCGGCAGGTTTGAGGGTGGAATAGACATTCTGGACATCGTCGTCATCCTCAAGACGCTCGATGAGTTTGTCAACCTCCACCCTGTCCTCGGCGGAGAGTTCCTTCAAATCCACATTCGGAAGCCTTGTGAACTCTGCGGAGACCAGTTCATAACCGTTGTCCTCGACATATTTCTGAATGGAGTTGAAAGCGGTGAACTCACCGTAAATCACAATCTCCATCTCCTCATTCTCGTTCTCCTCCTCGAAGAGTTCCTCTGCTCCATAGTCAATCATATCGAGTTCAAGTTCCTCTATGTCAACAGGATTTGCGCTCTTTATACGGAAGACGCACTTGCGGTCGAACATATAATCGACACTTCCTGAAGTCCCGAGGGAACCGCCGCTCTTTGTGAAATATGAACGGACATTCGCCACAGTCCTGTTGTTGTTGTCGGTGGCGGCCTCCACAAGGACTGCGATGCCGTGAGGGGCATATCCCTCAAGAACTATCTCCTTGTAATCGCTCTGGTCCTTGTCGCTTGCACGCTTGATGGCACGCTCGATATTGTCCTTAGGCATATTCTCGCTGCGTGCGGTCTGAAGCAGAGCCCTGAGGCGAGGGTTACCGGTCACATCAGGACCGCCCTGTTTGACGGCGATGGTGATTTCCTTTCCGATTTTGGTGAATGTGCGGGCCATATGCCCCCACCTTTTGAACTTCCTCTCTTTTCTGAACTCAAATGCCCTTCCCATAAAGAAAACTATTTTACCTCTATTCTTGTGATATATTTGTCGATGTCATACCCCTGGATTGACTGAGGGTATTTCTCCTTTATCTGCTTGTAGAAGCCGAGCGCCTTCTTGTCCTGTCCGAGCTGCTCGCAAGTGACCCCTGCCTTGAGGAGATAGCCCGCAGCAAACACATTGTCGGCGGAAGCGGCTGCCTTCTCATAGCAGGAGACGGCCTTCTCATATTCCTCAAGTCCGACATAAGCGTCACCCATACAAGCCTTTGCCCTTGCGGAAAGGATGGCGTCGCCACCTTTGTATTTCTTCAGATAAGAAAGAGCCTCCTCATAGTTTCCGAGGTTGAACTCGCAGATTCCGGCATAGAAATAGACGGAAGCACCTGCCTTGGAGCCGTATTCATCAATGATCTGGGCGAAGCCGAGGACATTGCCGTCACCGTTAAGGGCAAGGTCATACTCGGAATTCCTGAAATTAGCCTCCGCAGGATACATCTGCTCAAGAGCCTCCGCCTTCTTCGGCTGCCAGGCGAATTTGTACCAGCAGAAGACAGCGACACCCACGAGAATCAAAGCGATAAGGGTGTAAACCATCCATTTGCCATACTT
>JBJEJS010000354.1:0-1738 GCA_051878235.1 Candidatus Cryptobacteroides sp. | reverse complement strand
AAATGGCTGAAACTCCCTCAGGTGGACGCCCTGTTCCCTGCAGAGTTCAAGCCTATGTGGACAGTCAAGCCTTCACAGGCAATCCCTGGAGGCAACACCTACGAGCTCGTCGCCATCAAATCGACTTCCCGCGACGGGAAAGCACCTCTTGACGGAGGCGTTGTGACCGACGCGCGCGTGCAGTACGGCAACACAGGCGGAAATCCTGAGGTCTCAATGTCAATGAACGGCGAGGGCGCGTCAGCCTGGGCAAGGATGACTGGCGACAACATCGGAAGGCAGATTGCCATCGTCCTCGACGGTATGATCTACTCCTACCCTGTCGTGAATTCAAAAATCGAGGGAGGTAGTTCACAGATCACCGGCAACTTCACCCTTGAGGAGGCTGAGGACCTTGCCAATGTCCTGAAGTCAGGTAAACTTCCTGCACCTGCGACCATCGTCCAGGAACAGGTTGTGGGACCTTCTCTGGGAGCCGAGTCCATCAATGCGGGTCTCATCTCGTTCATCATCGCATTCTGCCTCGTGCTCATCTATATGGTGCTCTTCTATCAGGGGGCAGGCCTTGTGGCCGACATCGCGCTTCTGTGCAATGTGCTCTTCCTGTTCGGAACTCTCGTGTCATTCGGTGCAGTGCTCACCCTTCCTGGTATCGCAGGTCTGGTGCTCACCCTCGGTATGGCGGTGGATGCGAATGTCATCATCTATGAGAGGGTCAAGGAGGAACTCCGTGCGGGCAAGGGTCTGAGCAAGGCAATCACCGACGGTTACGCCAACGCATATTCGGCAATCATCGACGGACAGATCACCACAGCCCTCACGGGTGTCGTTCTGTTCATCTTCGGATCAGGTCCTGTGCAGGGATTCGCGACTACCCTCATCATCGGTATCATCACTTCTGTCCTGACCTCTATCTTCATCACAAGGATAATCTTCGACGACCGCGTTTCCAAAGGCAAGAACATCACCTTTGACAACAAGTTCACGAGGAACTTCCTCCAGAACACGACCGTTGACTTCCTCGGCAAGAGAAAAATCACCTACATCCTTTCAGGCGTTCTCATCGTGGCATCCATCTGCTCAATCTGCTTCAAGGGCTTCACCTATGGTGTTGACTTCACAGGCGGACGCACCTTTGTAGTAAGGTTTGACCAGACTGTCCAGGCTGAGGAAATCAGGAGCGCTGTCACAGCGGCCTTCGACGAGGCTGCCGCACAGAACAATGTGGACAACACGGCTACTGAGGTCAAGCAGTTCGGAGGCGACAGCCAGATGAAGATCACCACGACCTACAAGGTGAACGAGGAGTCCACCGAGGTTGACGCTGAGGTTGAGGAAGTGCTTTACAATGCCCTCAAGGCATTCTTTGTGGAGAACATCTCCATCGACCAGTTCCGTTCAACCCTCGACAATCCTAACGGAATCATCAGTTCCGACAAGGTTGGTCCTACAATCGCGAATGATATGAAGAGGGATGCCATCATTGCTGTGATCATCGCCCTCATCGTCATCTTCGCCTACATCGCCGTCAGGTTCAAGAACTGGACCTGGGGTCTGGGAGGTGTGACTTCCCTCGCACACACGGCTATAATCGTGATCGGATTCTTCTCATTCTTCTCAGGGATTCTTCCGTTCACCCTCGATGTGGACCAGACATTCATCGCCGCAATCCTGACAATCATCGGATATGCAATCAACGACAATGTGGTGATTTTCGACCGTATCCGTGAGTACAGGG
>JBJEJS010000353.1:0-8474 GCA_051878235.1 Candidatus Cryptobacteroides sp. | reverse complement strand
TGGAAAAAACGCAGGAAGAGATTTTGTCGGAAATATCCGTGATGATTGCCGACATCAGGAGGAGAATGGATGTGCTGGCTGAAAAGTTGGAGGAATTGGAGGGTGTGTCCAATGATGCGGAGGGGAGTGTTGAGGAGGATATGCCCGAATGTGCCGATGGGGGAGAGGACGCCGGTGAGGTCGTCGGGACTGGAACTGATGGCCCTGATGTCGGGGAAACCGATGCCGGAGGGCTTGTGTGCGGCGGATCTTTGCCGGAGGACGCTTTGTCTGACGGCTCTGAGGAAGAGCCTTTGCTGACGATGGACGATTCCGAGGAGGCGATTGAACTGGATGTGCCTTTCATTGACGATTCAAAACCTGCGGTGGTGGATGTGCTGATGCGCTCGCGTGCCTGGATGAACGACATCCCCGGCTCTTCCGTGCAGGACATCAGGAGTGCCATATCCCTTAATGACAGATTATATTTCATAAAGAACCTGTTTTCTGATGACCCGTCCCTGTTCCAGTCGGTTGTTTCGGAACTCAACGGATATTCCTCTTTCGAGGATGCCGCGTTGTGGCTTCTGGACCGTTTCAAAGGATGGGACCAGGAATCTGATGTGGTTTACAGGTTTATGATGGCGGTCAGGAGGAAACTGAAATGACGGCTTACAAGGAGGAGGTCAGGGAGCAGGGCGTGCTTTACATTGTCCCGACCCCTGTGGGGAATCTGGAGGATATGACTTTCAGGGCTGTCTCCGTGCTGAAGGAGGCGGACCTGATTCTTGCGGAGGACACCCGCACCAGTTCCGTGCTTCTGAAGCATTATGACATTCACGGCCGTCTTGAGTCCCACCACAAGTTCAATGAGCACAAGACCGTCGAGATGGTCCGTGACAGGATTGCCGCAGGTCTGAATGTGGCTTTGATAAGTGATGCGGGCACTCCCGGGATATCCGATCCCGGATTCCTTCTGGTGAGGACCTGTGTGCAGGCAGGAATCACCGTGCAGACCCTCCCTGGGGCCACTGCATTGATACCCGCGCTTGTCAGTTCGGGCTATCCTTGCGACAGGTTTTGCTTCGAGGGCTTCCTGCCTGTGAAGAAGGGCCGGCAGACCCGTCTGGGTGAACTTGCCTCGGAGACCAGGACGATGGTCTTCTACGAGTCTCCATACAGGCTTGTCAAGACTTTGGAGCAGTTCGCGGAGTTCTTTGGACCGGAGCGCGAATGTTCTGTGGCGAGGGAAATCTCAAAGAAATTCGAGGAGCACCGCCGGGGCAGCCTTGCCGAAGTCGCCGATTGGTTCCGCATCCACGAGCCAAAAGGGGAGATAGTCATCGTCGTCTCCGGTCTCCGGTAGTGGGGGTATAAACCTGTGCGGCAGGAAGAAGTTTCGCAAGATGCACAGACCTCACGATAACAGAAAAACAAAATCTTGCGGAACTTGTGCGATGCTATAGCATCGAAGGCGTCGTCAGACGCCGCGGCCGTCCCGGGTATTTGCGTCAGCAAATACGTAAAGGGTTAAAGGTCGCCACTTCCCCCGCAATGGGGGACGGGAGGGGGATATAAACCTGTGCGGCAGGAAGAAGTTTCGCAAGACGCACAGACCTCACGATAACAGAAAAACAAAATCTTGCGAAACTTGTGCGAATGGACAAAAAGACTGAAGTCAAGGGGTTGACGAGGTCTGAAATTGTTGCAGTGATAGCCTTGGTTTTCCTCATTGTGGGTTACCAGACTGCTGTTTTCGTGAACAAGGCGGCTCTTTCCGTGATCGCCGCCAAAAGGGAATCTCCCGACACTGTCTATGTGATTGACCCGGTCCTTGCGCAAAGGCTTCTGGGAGAGGATGCCCTGACGCATTCCGGCGGTCAGGAACTTTCCGGAAAGGGACTCACAGACGGTCACGAAGGCTTTCCCGATGCTTCCTCTGTTTCCGGGACTTCCGGGACCGCATCCCCTTCCGGGGTGACCGTCCGCAGGAGCGGGGCAGTCAGGTCGGATGTCTCCCGCGCTTCTCCTGTTGCCCCCTCCCGAAATTCTTCGGGGTCATCCGGCCGCCCTGCCGCTGAGCTGTTCCGTTTCAATCCCAACACGGTTTCCGTCGGGGACCTCTGCCGATTGGGCTTCTCCAGACGGCAGGCCGAATCCATCGAAGCCTATCGCCTCAAAGGCGGACATTTCAGCCGGAAATCCGATTTTGCCAACTCATTCGTGGTCTCCGATGAAATGTTCTCCCGTCTGGAGCCTTACATCGACATACCCCTCCTCGACCTGAATCTCGCCGATTCCGCCGAATTTGACGCCCTGCCGGGGATAGGAAGCTATTTCGCCTCGCGGATGGTCCGGCACAGGAATGAACTCGGGGGCTATTCCAATACGGAACAACTGATGGACATCCCAAAATTCGATTCTGCCAGATACGGACAAGTCCGGGACCTGGTCTGTGTCAATCCGGCCAACACCAGACCATATCCCCTCTGGACCCTTCCCGAGGATTCCCTCAGGCTTCATCCCTACATCAGCCCCCGCTCCGCCCACGGCATAGTCCTTTTCCGTGAGAACAATCCCCGTGAGGACTGGAGTGTGGATGCCCTCCTTGCCGCCGGTGTCCTTGATCCTGCGAGCGCGGAAAAACTCCACTCCTGCATCATTTCTCCGCCGTAACCATTCGCTGGAGAAACTATTTTTAAGGAAATTTTAATATTTTCTGAAATTTTATTTCAAATTAAATAATTTAATATACCTTTGCATTATGAGAGTAATTTCAATCCAGAAACTGAAGGAATATTGGGAACGGCACAGTGATGCGGAAATCCCGCTGAGGGATTGGTATTCCAAGGTTGGAAAGGCGAAGTGGACGGACCTTAATGACATCAAAAGGGACTTCAAGTCCGTTGATTATGTCGGAAATCAGAAATATGTTTTCAACATCAGGGGAAACAACCACAGATTGATTGCCGCAATCAAATTCACTCCAGCCCTTGTGTATGTCCGTTTTGTCGGCACCCACAGTGAATATGACAAAGTAGATATAAATTCATTATAGATATGGTACAGATAAAGACAGAGAGAGAATATAAGGCAGTTATGGCCCGCATTGACCAGCTCTTTTATGAGACGGGCGAGGACACTCCGTCAGATGACCCCCGTCTGATAGAACTGGATCTGCTTTCGGCTCTTGTCGAGGAGTATGAGAAGGAAGTGTGCCCCATCAAGCCTCCAACCCTCGCCGAGATGATCAGTTTCAGGATGCGTGAGATGAACATTTCCCAGAAGGAATTGTCAAAAGAACTGGATATCACTGCACCCAGGCTTTCCGAGATTATGAACGGGAAGAAGGAGCCGACCTACAGGCAGGCCCAGAAGATAGCAACCACGCTTGACATCGATCCTGCGATTGTCCTTTCTGTGTGATGCTGCAAACCCTTGATCCTAAAGCCCGCTGAGGTCCAGGTTGAATTTAATGTCAGTCTTTTTGTCTTTATGGATAAACATCATCATATAGACAGGAAGATATCTGACTATACCGTCTCCCGACAGATTGTCATTGCACAATACAATCGCTTTCGGAATCGTATAATCAGGACAGCCGAGGATGTTATTAAGGGCGCGATGCCTTGTGTAGTCCTTTCCTGACTTGACCTCAATCGGAAATACATTTCCATCATATTCTATAACAAAGTCAACTTCTCCCCTTTTCTTGTTATTATAGTAGTACAGGTTTTCAAAACCGTGTGCGAGAAGTTCCTGGGCTACGGCATTTTCGTAAACAGCTCCAAAATTGACCGTATCATTCCCTGTCAGTATCTTGAGTTGAATCCCGTCTGAGTATTGACTTGCCAACAGGCCTACATCATTGGAGAACAATTTGAACAGATTTCTGGAACGGGCCAGTTTCAATGGCGATTTAGGCTCCTCAACATTATATACAGGGATTCCTGCTCCTGCATCTTTCAGCCATAGAAATTCGTCCTGATACATTTCGGCCCGGGCCTTCTCATTGAGACTTTTGATGTAGAATCTTTTGCTTTTCGAATTCAGTTCCGACGGTATCAGGTCGAAAACCTCCTTTATCCTCAACTGTCTTTTCTCGTCATATTGTGATATGTCCTTCCTGTACAGACGGATAATCTCTTTTTGGCTTTCAATCACATCCTGAAGATTGTTATTGTCCTTATAAGACATTACGGCAGCAGGCATACCTCCCACTATTAAATACAGCCTGAACACTTCCATCATCTTCTTATGAACGAACTCATCCACAGGTTCCCCGCTTTCAAAGGATTTCTTAAGAGCATCAATGACCGCCTCATTTACTCCAATTGCCCACATAAACTCTTCAAGATCCAAAGGATACATATCTTTTATGCACATATATCCGACAGGGACAGACCTGAGATTGTTCAGTTCCACACCAAGAAGAGACCCGCTCATTATATAGCGGTACCGACCGTCATCGACGAGGAATTTAATCGCTGTTACAATTTCCGGACATTTCTGCACCTCGTCAAAGAAAATAATGGTCTCGTTCTTGATGAGTGGCTGGTTTGTGAATGCTGACAATCTCAGGAGAATATCATTGCTGTTTTTTGCATTTTTCCAAAGCAAAACTAATCAGATTCTCGCACTTTTCCAAGCTGATTTTATGCAAAAATTGCATTTTTCCATAATTGCGGTTTCCGTCGTAATCTTCCTCAGTCCTGAATCTTGGAAAGTTCCTCGCGGATTTTCGCTTCGATTTCGTCGCAGAGTTCGGCATTGTCACTGAGCAGCTGTTTGACAGCCTCACGTCCCTGTGCGAGTTTCGCGTCACCGTAACTGAACCACGAGCCGCTTTTCTTGATGATGTTCATTTCGACACCGAGGTCGATGATCTCTCCGATGTGTGAGATGCCCTCTCCGAAGACGATGTCGAACTCGGCCTTCTTGAAAGGAGGGGCCATCTTGTTCTTCACAATCTTGACCCTTGTCCTGTTTCCGAGGGCCTCCTCTCCGTCCTTTATCTGGGTGGTCCTGCGGACATCCACGCGCACTGAGGCGTAGAACTTCAGGGCGTTTCCTCCTGTGGTGGTCTCAGGGTTGCCGAACATCACGCCGATTTTGTCACGCAACTGGTTGATGAATATGCAGCAGGTGTTGGTCTTGCTGATGTTCGCCGTGAGTTTGCGGAGCGCCTGGCTCATAAGCCTTGCCTGAAGACCCATCTTGGAGTCTCCCATCTCGCCCTCGATTTCGGCTTTCGGAGTCAGCGCGGCGACTGAGTCGATGACGATGATGTCGATTGCGCCCGACCTGATGAGGTTGTCGGCAATCTCCAACGCCAGTTCCCCGTTGTCAGGCTGGGAAATGACCAGGGTGTCGAGGTTCACTCCGAGATTCTTTGCGTATGTCCTGTCAAAGGCGTGCTCTGCATCGATGATGGCTGCAATCCCGCCTGTCTTCTGTGCCTGTGCTATCGCGTGGATGGCGAGTGTCGTCTTACCGCTGGATTCAGGTCCGTAAATCTCAATTACCCTTCCGCGCGGATAACCTCCGATTCCGAGGGCGTGGTCAAGCGCGATGGACCCGCTTGGGATGACGGACACTTCCCATTTAGGCTGATCCCCCAACTTCATAATCGTTCCTTTCCCGTAATCCTTCTCAATCTTGTCGATGGTAGCCTGGAGGGCCTTCAGCTTGGCTGCACCGGCATCCGTACCGATCTTTTCTTCTGCTTCTTTAGCCATAAATGTACAATTTAGAATAAAACAAAATGCCTTTGCGGCAAGTCCTTGCAAAGTTATGAAAAAAGCCGATACTCTAAATTTTTTTTCACTATTTTTGCAAGTCACGGCGCATTGTCCGGAGAACAAGCGGAAAAGAAATGAAAGAAAGGCTCATAGGAAAGAATTTGGACGAACTGCGGGAGGTCGCCGAGGCGGCAGGACTCCCGAAATTCGCCGCGTCACAGATTGCAAGATGGCTGTATGTCAGGAAGATAAGGAGCATAGACGAGATGACTGACATCTCCAAGGCGGGAAGGGAGAGACTGAAGGAGGATTATGAGGTGGGCGTGACGGGCTATACTTTGGTCCAGACTTCAAAGGACGGCACCAGAAAGTATCTTTTCCCTGTCGGAGGACAGTCGGGGGTGACTTCTTCGGATGCCGATGATGAGGGCGGTCCACGCCCTCTGCGGACATTGGAGAAAAGCGCGGTCGAGGCGGTGATGATTCCTGACGGGGACAGGGCGACACTCTGCGTGTCCTCCCAGTCGGGCTGCCGTATGGGCTGCCATTTCTGTATGACGGGCAGGCAGGGCTTTCACGGCAATCTTTCCGCAGCCGACATCATCTCCCAGTTCCTTGCGGTGGATGAGAGCGACGAGTTGACCAACACCGTGTTTATGGGTATGGGAGAGCCCCTTGACAATTATGACAATGTGATGAGGGTCATTGAAATCCTGACTGCTCCCTGGGGCTTTGCCTGGAGCCCTAAGCGCATCACGGTCTCGACAATCGGTGTGCTGCCGAAACTTGAGCGTTTCCTGTCGGAGTCAAAGTGCCATCTCGCTGTCAGCCTTCACAATCCGTTTCCTGACGAGAGGGCTTCGATGATGCCTGTGGAGAAGGCCTGGCCGATAAGGGATGTGCTTTCACTCATCAGGAAATATGATTTCACGGGTCAGAGGAGGGTCAGTTTCGAGTACACGATGTTCGGCGGATTCAATGATGACAAAAGGCACGCGGATGCCCTTGTCAGGATGCTCAGGGGACTTGAATGCCGTGTCAACCTCATCCGCTTCCACAAGATTCCTGACTTCCCGTACGGCACTTCTCCGGACGGGATCATCGACCTGTTCCGTCAGCGCCTTAACGCTTCGGGGGTGACGGCGACGGTAAGGGCTTCGCGTGGGGAGGACATTTTTGCTGCCTGCGGCCTGCTCGCAGGCCGGCACAATGAAAAGTGATGGGGATGCCATCATATATCAAGTATATATCATATATACATATTTACATATTTACATATATAAAATATATAATATACCATATACCATAGATGAAAAAGATTCTTACCATATCCTTAATTTTCATTTTCGCATATTCCCTTAATGCCCAGGATGTTGTCGTCCCGAAAAGGGAATATTCCAAAACGGATGTCCAGTCTGTCCGCGAAATACGCTCAAGGCTTGCCAAGATAAGGAAGGAGCGTCCGTCGGTGGCCCTGGTGCTGAGCGGGGGAGGGGCGAAAGGTGCTGCGCACATAGGTGTCCTGAAATATTTTGAGGAGCAGGGGATTCCTGTGGATGTCGTTATGGGGACAAGTATGGGAGGTCTTGTCGGGGGGCTTTACGCATTGGGCTACAATGCTTCCCAGATGGACTCCATCATCAGGACAATCGATTGGCAGAGTGCTCTTTCGGACAAACTTCCGAGGGAAAGCGTCTCATACGCGGAGAACAAGTATTCGGAGAAGTATCTTCTGAGTTTCCCTTTCTATTATTCGAGGGAGAATATTGAGGACAAGACTGAAATGGATTTCTCGGCTTCGGGGAAGGAGCACAAGGAAATTAAGCTCGGGGCGGACGAGAGCGGTACTGACCTCATCAGGGACAATCTTCTGGGCAGTCTCCCGTCGGGTTTTGCAAAGGGGCAGAATGTCTTCAACCTCATCACGAGCCTTTCGGTCGGCTATCAGGATTCCACTCTGTTCAGCAGGTTTCCTATACCTTATATGTGTGTGGCGACTGACCTTGTCGAAGGGACTGGAGTCTATATGTTCTCAGGCAAGATCGCCGAGTCGATGCGCTCCACGATGTCAATCCCCGGGGTGTTCGCTCCTGTGAAGACTCACGGGATGGTCCTTGTGGACGGCGGTATGAGGGACAATTATCCGACCGCATCGGCGAGGGAACTCGGGGCGGACATCGTCATCGGTGTCGAACTTGGGGACGCGCAGAAGGGCTATGACCAGATAAACAACATCGGGGACATTGTCAGCCAGGGGATTGATATGCTCGGGAAGCCAGCGATGGACAGGAACATCAAACTTGCGGACCTGAACATCAAGCCGAATCTCGCGGAGTACAATATGATGAGTTTTGACCCGGCGAGCATCGGCATAATAATCGAAAGGGGATATGAGGCCGCCCTTGCCAATTCCGCCGCGCTGGATTCGATAAAGACCCTGGTGGGGAAAGCCGTCACTGTGCGCCGTGCCCCTAAGGCTGTCGATGTGAATGAGACGCCTGTGCTGATTGACGGGGTCGAGATACGCGGGGTCCCCGAAAGGGAGGAGAAGATGCTGATGGGCAAAATAAAACTCAAGGGCGGCTCAAGGGTTGACAGGGCTGAACTTGAGAAGGCTGTCGGACTGATTTACGGTACAAAGTGCTATGACTTCGTGACTTACGAACTTGAGGGGAAGGGTGAGCCTTTCCATCTTGTGATCAACTGCAAGAAAGGTCCTATCCACCGTTTCGGGCTCGGCGTCAGGGCGGATTC
>JBJEJS010000352.1:0-1745 GCA_051878235.1 Candidatus Cryptobacteroides sp. | reverse complement strand
AGGTTTCTTGGGTACAATGCGAAAGACGAAAGGATTAGAAGGAGCCCACAGGGCGACTGAAACATCCTGGGGCCTACTGACGGTTTGCCCGTATGATTTCATTCAATGCGATGTCCGAATGTCTGAACCTCGCCTCCCTGTTGCGCTCGCGCTCAAGATACAAAGCCTTCTGCGGGCAGGAATGGACGCAGGCAAGACAGAATTCGCATCTGCCGCTGAAAGAAAGCCCTTTGTCCGTCAGGGAGAAATTGCCGCGCGGACACACCTTCGAACAGGTCATACATCCGACACACCTGTCCTCGTCAAGCCTCAGAAGCCTTTCGCTCTCCATTGTAAAATGGTATTCACGCATACTTTCCAGCATTTCCTCGCTGAAACGCCCCATCTGTGACGGCTCAACATAGGACCTGCGGGAAGATATGTCGTCAATAACCGCCGCGAGGCTCTCGTCCGTGTGCTTGTCCATCTTCATCTGTTCGTTCATATCGAAAACAGGAAGATAATTGTCAACCATCAGAAGCGGCTTGACATAATCGAAATCCACACCATTTTCCGCCGCGTAATTTTTCCACCATTCACAGACACTCACCGAAGCGTTGCCGTATGTTATGACGGAAAACATATAGTCTGCCTTTAATTTCGCCTTGCGGAGGAATTCCCTTACAATCACCGGAGCGGCAGCGGCAAAGTCTGGAAATACAAATCCGATTTCATCGGCAACATATTCAACTGATTCTTTCTTCAATTCCTGAGGGATGCTCAAAGGATTGTCCGACAACTGTTTTGCCACAAACAAGGAATTGCCTGTAGCCGTGAAAAAGAACACGATCCTGTTCTTTCTCACAGACCTGTCTTTCAAAATAGCCGAATATGTCTCAGGAGCCACCACAGACATCATCGACACGGCAATGCCTGTTCCCATAATTTTTATTGCTTCTCTTCTGTCCATACCTTTTCCTTAATTATAGACGGCTAATCCTTCAGAGGCCAATTTATATACTCCTGAGCCTGCTCGTATGTCGCATTGAAGAAACGCTGCTCCTTATTGAGATTTCTTATCTGATCCATCTCTTCCAGACTGAGAGAGAATGGTCTTCCGTTGACTTCCCCCTGCGCCGCAGCGATGTTCTCCCGTATATGGTCAGGATTGGTCGCTCCGGGAATTGTCAGCAGCCCTTCCTGAATCTCCCAACGGAGAATCACCTGGGCAGGACTGGCCTCGTGCGCCTGGGCGATTCCGACAATGACAGGATCCCTCAGCAAAGCCCCTTTGCTCATAGCCCCGCCAAGCGGAAACCAGCACTCCACTTTCATCCCATATTTTCCCGCCAGGGCCCGCTCCTTGAGGCGTTGTGCGTAAGGATGACATTCCATCTGCATAATCACAGGCTTAACCTCAGTCGAATCCACACACCATTGAAACCATTCTTCCGCACCTGGGACCTCAAAATTGCTGAGCCCGAGCGAACGGACCTTGCCCTGCTTCACGGCCGCTTCAAGATTACGCCAGGCCGCCTTTATGTCACCTACAGGCTGATGCGGATAGACCAGGTCCACATAATCGAGATTCAGACGGTCAAGCATACGGTCAACCGCCGTAGGGTCAGCATATTCAGAAGGCCATATCTTGCTGGTCACCCAGATGTCCTCCCGCCGGCATCCTCCCTCGGCAATGAATTCCGCAACGGCTTCTCCGACACCCCTTTCATCCATATAGGCGTGTGCGGTATCTATATGGCGGAAAC
>JBJEJS010000351.1:0-8512 GCA_051878235.1 Candidatus Cryptobacteroides sp. | reverse complement strand
TAACCAATAGACTTTTTAATGTTAAACCGTCCAACTTTTGGGGGGCACATCAAATGGTCAGCCTCATTTTCATTAGATGACAATCGCTCCGGCAACCGGCAGGATGGCACCTGAGATGTATGATGAAAGGTCGCTGGCGAGGAAGAGGAAAGCGTTTGCGATGTCTTCCGGCTCAGCCATCCTGCCCATCGGAATGTTTCTGATGAGAGGCTGGATCATCTCTTCAGGAAGGACTGCCACCATATCGGTCCTTGTGATTCCCGGAGCAACGGCGTTGACACGGATCCGGTATTTTCCCAATTCGCGGGAAAGGGATTTTGTCAGGCCGTTCACAGCGAATTTCGATGCGGGATAGCCGCAGCCCGACCCCTGACCGTTGAAACTGACGATGGAACTGGTGTTGATGATTGACCCTCCAGTCTCCTTCATCAGTTCTGCAGCGGCCCGCGTGCAGGAATAAAGAGCCTTGACATTGATGTCGAGAATCTTGTCGAAATCCTCATCCTTATAGTCAAAAAGCGGGGTGTTCTGTGAGATTCCCGCATTGTTCGCCATTATGTCGAGCCTGCCGTATTTCCGTTTCACCTCTGACAGGACCTCGCTCATCTGCCTGCGGTCCGAAAGATTCGGCCAGATTGCCTCAACCTGTGCATCTGGCATTTCTGCCTTGATTTTCTCAAGTGCAGCCTTTGCCGTCTCCTCCCTTGAACCGCACAGAACGGTAACCGCTCCCTCTTCAAGGAATTTCTTAACAATAGCATAACCGATGCCCCTTGTACCTCCGGTAACTACGGCAACCTTTCCTTTAAGTAACTGTCCCATATCCCAATAATTTTATCCATTTGTACAAATGTAGTCTTTTTCAGTAAATTTTTATAGTTGTGGATGTTTAGATTAACGGACTTGTAGAACAGGATGTGTCATCTCCAATTTCAAAGTAATCCCTAAAGCATCCGCAATCCTCAGGAACGATGACAACTGCAAATCAGTCTCTCCTTTTTCTATTCTATTGATATAAGTCCTCTCCCTGCCGATTTTTTCTGCCAGTTCTTTTTGTGTCAATCCAAGTTCCTTTCTCCTGTCGCGGAGCACTTCTCCATAATACCACGCCCGCGCTTTCATATTGAACTCTTCCCTTTCCGGACTGCCTTCAACACCGATTTCCCTGTCCAACAATTCGGAAGCGTTCACATAGCCTTCTATTTTGCTGAAATCAGTCTGACGCAACTTTGCCAGTTCATCAGAATTAATGCTCTTGCTCATAACAAATTTCTTAATATATTGATTGCCTTGTCAATCTGCTTATTATAGTCTTTTGTGTCTTTCTTGATAAATCCGTTCAGAAAAATCACCTTTTCTGCTAAATTTTGATTAGTTTCTTCACAAATTTTGTCGGCACAGGATAGATTGTTTCAAGTATTGCTGTGGCATATCTAATCTTTTCTTTTCCCCTCATAGGAAGTTTCTCATAAAATTCATAGAATTCTGATGAGAAAATCAACTCTCTCTTCATTTCAATATGACTTTGCGCAAAAGTAACCAATTAGTTTCTTTTGCGCAAATTTTTATCATTGTCATGCAAAAAAACAGGTCAGACGGCAAGGGTGCTTAAGCCACAGTCACCCCAGAATGAATTTCCTGACCACGTGCGCCACACCGTCCTCCTGGTTCGACCAGGTTATGTAGTCCGCCTCGTCCTGGACTTCCGTGGAAGCATTTGCCATAGCCACCCCAAGACCTGCATAGCGGATTAGCCCGATGTCATTGTAGCCGTCACCTACGGCAATCACTTCGCTGCGGTCCAGTCCGAGGGAGGAGACAAGCCTGTCGAGGGAATTGGATTTTTCGATTCCCGGAGGGACACATTCAAGGAAAAAGCCGCTTGAACGGTAGACACTCAATATTTCAGGATATTTTCCTGCAAGTGCCTTCTCCAGTTCGTGGAGCGGTTTTGGGTCGCCAACTATCAGGCATTTGTTGACGGGATGCTGCACTTGGGACGGAAAGTCCTCATATTCAATGACAGGCATCTTGTTGATGAAAGCCTCGTGAAGCACATATTTGTTCTTTTTGCGTGAAGCGGCGATTGCCTCACCCTGATATGTCAGGATTTCCATTCCCGCAGCGACCGCCTCCTTGTGGAGCAGCGGTATCAGCGACGGTTCAAGTTCCCGGTTGAAGACGGTCTCCCCCGTGCGGCAGGAGATGATGGAGCCTCCGTTATATGCCAGCATATATCCGTCATATTCCTCAAGGCGCAATTCCCTTGCAAGCGGGACAATCCCATAGGTCGGACGGCCCGAGGCAAGGACGATCCTCACTCCCTGCCGCTGGGCCTCCATCAGCGCGTCAAATGTCCTTGGGGTAATCTCTTTGTTGTCATTTGTCAATGTGCCGTCAAGGTCAAGCACTATCATCCTGTACATCATTTGCGAGGTCATTTTGTCTGTCATTCAGAGAGTAATAAAGTCATCCTGCAAATTTACAAATAATGCTGTATCAATAATGAATATTAATTGTGAATACACAAAAAGCAATAATAATCAATTTAGTTTGACAGATGTCGGATTATTTTCTACTTTTGTAAAGTTTATGGGCATAAAGTTTACATCGGTAAATTTTACCAGCATAAAATTTAATATATGAAATATTATGACAGAGCACTCGAGCTGAATCTTCTAAAAGACATTCAGAAAAAATCATTTGCGGAATTTTCAAAGATGACAGTGTTGAAGGGAAGACGCAGAATAGGCAAAACCACCTTGGGAATGCTGTCTATGGAGGGAGAAGACACTGTCTATCTGTTCGTTTCCCGCAAGGCCGAAGCCGATCTTTGTACTGAGTATGCTGAAGCCATAAGACAGTCATTGAATGAGTTTGTGCCGCAGGGCATATATCATTTCAAGGACATCTTTTCAATACTTATGAATATAGGCAGACATCGCAGATTCAATCTGTTCATAGACGAGTTTCAGGATTTTCTCTATGTCAATCCGTCAATTTATTCCGATATTCAGGATGTGTGGGACCGTCAAAGGAGAGACAGCAGAGTGAACCTTGTTGTCAGTGGTTCAGTTTTCACACTGATGGAGAAAATATTCAAGGATGAAAAGCAGCCTCTGTTCGGACGTGCAGACTTGTCACTCGCACTTGATCCTTTCCGCACGGATGTGCTCAAGGAAATAATTAAGGACCACAAGAGTGATTACAGCAATGACGATCTGCTGGCATTGTACTGTTTTACGGGAGGTGTTCCAAAATATGTGGAACTTCTTATGGACAACGGGTGCACGGACCTGGAGAAAATGGTGTCCTATATTACAAGACCGGATTCACAGTTTTTTGACGAAGGAAAGAATATGCTGATACAAGAGTTCGGCAAGCAGTATTCGACATATTTCTCAATTCTCGGTCTGATTGCTGCAGGAGAGGTGACTTTGCCGCAAATAGAAGGGATGCTTGGAGAGAAAAGTCTTGGTGCCCAGATGAAGATTCTTGAGGAGGAATATGGTCTGATAAAGAAAAAAAGGCCGATTCGTGCTAAAGACGGATCAAAAAGTGTCCGTTACGAAGTCAATGACATTTTTCTCCGTTTCTGGTTCAGGTACTTCTACAGGTACCGTTCATTGATAGAGATAAAGAACTATTCCGCACTTGCCTCGATTATCTTGAACGAATATCAGACATATTCCGGCCGGGTTCTCGAAAGATGGTTCCGTCAAAAGATGATGGAATCACTTCAGTATTCGGAAATAGGAGGCTGGTGGCATCCGAGAAAGGGTGGTTCACGAGGCTTGAATGAAAATGAAATAGACATCGTGTCTGTTGATTTGGAAGGCAGAGTCCACGCCTACGAAGTCAAAAGGAACAGGAAAAAGTATTCTGCCGATTTGCTGGAAGCCAAGGTTTCGGATATGCGTCAGACATCATTTGGACAGGCAGAGATAATTGCAGGCTGTCTGTCCCTGGACGAAATGTGATCTGTGCATAATCTATCCAATAGTGTAAATTTTGGACAGTTACGGCGTAATTATAATGTTATAATTGCGCCGTAACTCTATTTTTTATATGCTTACGGCGTAAATATAAGTTCTTATGGCAATAGAATAATAGGTTGTGGAAACACCTGCATTGTCCCTGCATCAGCCTTTCCTGACCAGCAGGATGGAGAATTCGTAGAGGAGGTAGAGGGGCAGGAAGACTACGGCGAGGGTGAAAGGGTCGCCGGAAGGGGTTATTATGGCGGCGAGGACCAGGAGAATCACCACGGCGTAGCGGCGGTATTTTTTCAGGAGGGACTTGTTCACCAGACCCATCTTTGAAAGCAGCCAGGCGAGCAGGGGGAGTTCGAAGACGATGCCCATCACGAATATCATCAGGACGAAGTTGCTGATGTAGGAGTTGAGGCTGATGTGGTTGACTATCGAGGAACTTATGGAATAGTCAGCCAGAAAACGGAAGGTGAAAGGGAACACTATGAAATATCCGACTGCGCAGCCGAGGAAGAACATTACGGTGCCGAGCAGGAAGGCAAGCCGCATATTCTTGATTTCATTGTCGTACAGGGCGGGTTTTATGAATTTCCATATCTCGTAGATGGCGTAGGGGAAAAGGATGACGAGGGCGAGATAACAGGAGGTGCTGATGTGGGTGGTGAACTGGGAGGCGACATTGATGTTGATGATGTCCACATTGAAATGCGTGTCGCCGAAATCAGGCAGGAAAGGGAAGAGGGAACTGAGGGAGGAAAGGGCTTTGTAGAGTCCGAATTCGGAGGTCGTCGGGGCGAGTATGAATGAGTCGAAGATGCGGGGCATAGCCAAGAAGGAAGCCACCACAAGGATGACAAAAGCCACCACTACGCGCACGAGAGTCCATCTGAGGGCTTCAAGATGCCCCCAGAAATCCATTTCCTGATTGGTTTTCTTATCTTTCTCCTGAGTTGTTCCGCTCATTTCAAATCAATTTCCAATCTGAAAAGTCACGCCTTGTCATCGGGATCAATATCGGTGATCTCTTTCTCGATGTCCTTCATCCCGTCCTTGAAACTCTTGACTCCCTTCCCCAGACCGCGCATCAGTTCAGGGATCTTCTTGCCTCCGAAAAGAAGGAGGACCACAAGGGCGATGATGATGATTTCGCCGGTGCCCAGATTGCCGAGAAAAAGAAAATGGCTCATATTTCTAAAATAAAAGATTGGATATGAATACTATGATTACAGCAATAGGTGCTATATATTTTATAAGGAAATATATAGGATTGAAAAATTTTCCGTTTATGGTGCCTCCGTTGGTGAACTCGTCCCTGACATCGTCCTTCTTCATTTTCCAGCCCACGAACAACACCACAAGAAGACCTCCTATGGTCATAAGGAAGTTGGCGGCGAGTTTGTCGAAGAAGTCGAAGATGGAGTTGTTGAACAGCTTGACACCCGACAGAGGACCGAAAGAGAGTGAACAGAGTATTCCGACCACCCAGGTCACGCCGAATATGATGGCGCACGCGGCCTTCCGCGAGATTTTCTTCTCTTCAACGAGATATGCGACACCTACCTCGAAAAGGGATATGGATGAGGTCATCGCCGCTATAAGGAGGGCGAAGAAGAAAAGTATGGCGACAAAACCGCCGAGCGGCATCTGGGAGAAGATGAAAGGCAGGGTCTCGAACACAAGCCCCGCTCCTGCCTTCGGGCTCAGGTCGAAAGCGAAGACGGCCGGCATTATGGCGCATCCGGCGATGAGGGCGAACACAAGGTCGGAAATGGCGATGGAGACGGATGAAGATGCTATGTTGTCTTTCTTGCTGACATACGAGGCGTAGGTCAGCATTGTCCCGCAGCCCAGAGACAGCGAGAAGAATGACTGCCCGAGGGCTGCCGCACAGACCTTCGCGTCTATTTTGGAGAAGTCGGGGACAAAGAGATATGCTATCCCTTCCGCCGCGCCGGGAAGGGTCATTGCCCTTACCGCGATGAGTATCATCACAACGAAAAGCATAGGCATCATCACCTTTCCGAATTTTTCGATGCCTTTCTTCACTCCGCCCATCACCACAAGGGCGGTGACAAGGAGGAATACCGTGTGACCGAGCAGAGGTGGCCAGACTGATGAGATGAAACTGCCGAACATCGACTCAAGTTCGGCGTTGTTCACACCCTGTGTGAAGCCGAATGTGCAGGCCTTGAAGAAATATTCGATGGACCATCCTCCGATCACGCTATAATACGAGACGATGATGAGAGGGGAGAGCACGCAGAGGACGCCTACCAGTTTCCAGGGTGTCCCCGGCGCAAGTTTCTTGAATGCTCCGAGGGCATTGGTCTGGCTCCTGCGCCCCACCAGAAACTCGCATAACAGGATTGGGAGGGAGAGCAGGAAAACAAAAATGATATATACGAATATGAATGCTCCTCCTCCATATTGACCTGCCATATAAGGGAACCTCCATAGGTTCCCGAGGCCTATGGCTGAGCCGGCCATAGCCATCAGAACGCCGAATCGGCTTGAAAAATTTTCCCTTTGCATATTGTCAGTCCGTTTTAACTAAATTCTTTCAGATGCGCCTGTAGGTGACGAACTCGAAGTCCAGACCCTCCTCGGAGAAGGTTTCCGAACGGGAGTCCTCTGCCCATACGGCGGGGTCTATCTCGGGGAAGAATGTGTCGGCATCGGGGACAGTTGTGTGGACTCTGGTGAGCACAAGGCTGTCTGCGAGGCGTATTGCCTCTGCATAGACCTTTCCTCCGCCTATGACAAAGCATTTTTCCACAGAGTTCCGTTGTGCCGTTTCAAATGCTTCCTCGAGTGAGCCTGCGCGGACGACTCCTTCCGGGAGGGGGGCTTGTGATGAGGTAAGGACAATGTTGAGCCTGCCTGGAAGAGGCCTCCCGATTGACTCGAAAGTCTTGCGGCCCATAATGACAGGAAAGCCTGAAGTGGTTTTCTTGAAGAACTTCAGGTCTGCTGATATGTGCCACAGGAGGGCGTTGTCCCTGCCTATCGCGTTGTTGTCCGCGATGGCTGCTATTATGGTTTTATTCATATGTCAGACAGCGACAGGAGCAGGAATACGCGGCCAAGGGTCATATCCCTCAAGGGTGAAGTCCTCATACTTGAAGTCGAAGATGCTTTTCACCTGAGGGTTTATCAGCATTTTCGGCAGAGGACGCGGCTCGCGCGAAAGTTGGAGGGCTACCTGCTCGAAATGATTCCTGTAGATGTGCGTGTCTCCTGTCGTGTGGACGAACTCGCCCGGCTTCAACCCGCAGACCTGGGCCACCATCATTGTGAGAAGGGCGTAAGAGGCGATGTTGAAAGGCACTCCGAGGAAGACATCCGCGCTGCGCTGGTAGAGCTGGCAGGAGAGTTTCCCGTCAGCCACATAGAACTGGAACAGGGTGTGGCACGGAGGGAGCGCCATCTTGTCAACCTCAGCCACATTCCAGGCGGAGACTATCATCCTGCGGGAATCGGGATTCCTCTTTATGGTCTCTATAACATTCGAGAGCTGGTCGATTGTTGTCCCGTCAGGAGCGGGCCAACTGCGCCACTGATGCCCATAGACAGGTCCCAGTTCCCCGTTCTCATCAGCCCACTCGTCCCAGATGGAAACACCGTGATCCTTCAGGTATTTGATGTTGGTGTCACCCGCGATGAACCACAGGAGTTCATATATTATGGATTTGAGATGCACTTTCTTGGTCGTCAGGAGGGGGAAGCCCTCTGACAGGTCAAACCGCATCTGGTAGCCGAAGACGCTCTGTGTGCCGACCCCCGTGCGGTCGTCCTTCATCGTGCCGTGCTCCCTTATATGCCGGAGCAAGTCAAGATATTGTTTCATATCCCTTATTCCTCCTTTATGCCGAAGGCGAAGATTATTGCCTGTTCGTAGGTCTCGCCCGGACGGAGGACAGGTGAAGGATATTCCGGTTTGTTCGGGGAGTCAGGGAAATTCTGGCACTCGATTGCGACACCCTCATAGTCATTGTAACTCCTTCCGCATTTGCCTACAGGACAGCCTGCAAGCCAGTTTCCTGTGTACACCTGCACGCCAGGCTGGGTGGTGAGCACCTCAAGGGTCCTTCCGCTTTTTGGAGAGTAAAGCAGGGCTGCGGTCTGGATCTGTCCAGGCTCTGCGCCGTCGATTACCCAGCAGTTGTCGTATCCCTTTCCGTATTTGAGTGCAGGGAAGTCCTCGTTGATGTCCCTGCCGATTTCCTTAGGGGTGACGAAGTCCATAGGTGTCCCTGCCACAGGCACGCTCTCCCCCTCAGGAATGAGTGTGTCGTCTGTCGGAAGATATTCGGAGGCGTTCAACTGGAGGATGTGCGAGAAGATGTCCCCGCTCCCTTCGCCGTCAAGATTGAAATAGGCGTGGTTGGTCAGGTTGACTATTGTCGGAGCGTCGCATTGTGCCGTCAGGGTGAGCCTGAGGTCGTTCTCCTCGCTCCATTCATAGCGTGCAACCGCCTTGAGCGCTCCCGGGTAGCCCATCTCCCCGTCTTCCGCATAAT
>JBJEJS010000350.1:0-8542 GCA_051878235.1 Candidatus Cryptobacteroides sp. | reverse complement strand
ATAGTCCAGACTGCTTTCATAGGGGAGCGACGGAAAGACTAAAACCTGTCCATCAGACTGAAGATGGAGTCGCGGACCTGCTCAATGGTGCCCTGCCCGTCAACCTCATTGTATTTCCCGGCATTCCGGTAGTAGTCAATCAAAGGCTCGGTCTGGTCGTGGTAAGTCTTTATCCTGTTGTTGATTGTCTCGTCCTTGGCGTCATCGGCGCGTCCCTCGATGGTGGCACGGTGATGGATCCTTTCCTTAATCATACTGTCAGGTATCATAATGGACACCACCGATGTGACCTCCTCTGAAGTCTTTGCAAGCATCGCGTCGAGGGCCTCCGCCTGGGAGACAGTCCTCGGAAACCCGTCCAGCAGGAATCCCGCAACACCTTTCACCGTCCTGAACTCCGATTCGATCATCCCCTCCACAATCTCGTCAGGCACAAGATTGCCTGCGTCGATGAGTTTCTTCGCCTCAAGCCCGAGTGGACTGCCTGCGGCGATCTCTTTGCGGAGCAATGCCCCTGTCGAAATATGATGGAGATTGTATTTCTCTACCATAGCGGAGGCCTGGGTGCCTTTTCCTGCGCCCGGAGGGCCAAAAAGAATGAAATATTTCATATATTTTATTTTATTTCATCAAGGATATATATGTCCTTGAGGTTTCTTCCGAGTTCGTCGTAATCAAGCCCGAAACCGACGATGAAGTCATTAGGGATTTCCATCGCGACATATTTCACAGGACTGTCCATCTTGTAGGAGCCTGGTTTGAGAAGCATCGTGCAGACCATTGTCTCCTTCGCCCCTTTCTCCTTGAGAATCCTCTCCAGTTCGACGATTGTGTGCCCCGTGTCAACGATGTCCTCCACTATGATGACCCTGCGTCCTGTCACATTGGCTGTCAGCCCCATTGTCTGGCGCACCTGCCCTGTGGTCGAGGTCCCGCTGTAGGAACTCAGTTTGATTGAGACCAACTGGAGATTGAAGTCGAGCCTCTTCATCAGTTCCGCCGTGGACATAATGGAACCGTTCAGCACGCAAAGCAGCACAGGCACATCCGTGCAGCCCCTGAAGTCCTCGTTCATCTTTGCCGAGAGCCTGTCGATGGCGGCAGTCAACTCCTCATTGGTGATGAAAGTTCTGAATGTCTTGTCGTGAAGTCTGACTTTGTCCATAATCCGGTTTCTTAAAAAACGCACAAAATTAGTAAAACATTTCAATAAACGGATAGTGTTTTTTACATTTGGGGCGGGCAATGTGGGGCGCCCTTCTGGAGAGGACAGGAGGGGAAATATGTGCAGAGTATCTTGTTGGGTGTCGGTCGGGCTGATTGTGTGCTCTTTGGGACGGGCTCAGGACAGGGCGGACGGAGATGTGATGGGCGCGGTGGCGGATGTGCCGTGCGCAGGAAAGGACGGAGACGGGACGGCAGCGAGGCGGGATGAATTTGAGGCCATCGCCAGACTGACAGGGGAGGACAATCCGGAGAACATTGACCAGCAGACATTTGAGCAGTTGTCGCATTGGCTCTCGCATCCTTTGCCGCTTAATCTCTCATCCCGCAGCAGACTTCTCTCAAGCGGCTTGTTCACGGCATATCAGGTCGCCACGCTAATTGACTGCAGGGAGAGAGGGGGAGACATCCTCTCATTGGCGGAACTTGCCCTGATTGACGGCTTCTCGCCCGAGACTGCTGCCGCACTCGCCCCTTTCATCACATTGCGCACGGATTCCATTCCAGGACAGACGGACCGGTCGGGAAGGTCCTCCGCAAGCGTCCACAGGCTTCAGTTCAGAAACTCCGTCAGGGTGCCAGACAAGGGGGAATGTGCCGTGGGCTACGGGATGAAATACCGGTTGTCCTGCGCAAACGGAATCGAGGCTGGAATCGGACTGGACAGAGGCTACGCGGACAGGAACTATTGGCCCGCAGGCGGAACATTCTTTCTCGCATACTACGGGAAGGGCCATCTCGGCAAGGTGGTAGTCGGGGATTACAACCTCAGGTTTGCCCAGGGACTTGCGGTCTGGACGGGGTTCAGCATATCCTCGCTTTCTTTCCCCGAGTCCTTCTACAGGCGTTCCTACGGCATATCCCCCTGCATCTCATATTCCACAGGCTCATCCCTTAAAGGCGTCGCAGCCGACTTCCTCTTCGGAAAATTCACTCTCGCCCTGTCGATGGGGCTTGCAGGCTTCGACAAGGCGCTCTCCAAACTGCTGTCAGGCAAGGACTTCCCTGCGGAATGCCTTGCCTTCAGACCTTGTGCCAACCTTGCGTGGACGGGACGGCACATCACCGCCTCGTTCACTGTGACAGGGACTTCGGGCGCTCTTGACGGGGACGGCAGGGCGGGGCAATTCTCCGATGTGATCCTGTCGGGAGATTACCGCTGCTGTGTCCGGGGAGTTGACATTTTCTCGGAAGCCGCATTCAATGCTGTCAGACGCGAGGCATCAGCCATCGTCGGCACGGTCTTCCGCCCCAAAGGACTGATGGAGGCAGGCATTTATGCGAAATACCTGGAGGACACTTATAGCATTGCGCTCGGAGGCAGGTTTTCGGCAGGAAGGAAAGTCAGCCTTGCAGGAAAGTCCGGATTCGGCTCCTCTGTGGCAAGACATTCGGGAAACTTCACATTGGAAGGCATACTGTATGGTAATGAAAAATCCAAAGGCGAAGAGCCCGTGCGGCAAATCAGGCTGACATTCAATTATTCCCTGAGGCTGAGCCCTTTTGTCTCCCTTGATTTCAGACTCACGCAGAAAAACCGGACGGCAGGGGAGCGCAACCTCTCAAGACTCCGTTCCCGTTTTGTCTGGACTGACGGGATATGGACTGCCTCGGCAGTCGCAGAGGCGGTCCATTGCTCCGATTTCGGGATTCTGGGATATGCAGAAGGCGGACACTCTTCCGAAAGATTCTCCTGCCATCTGCGTGCGGGTGCTTTCCGCATCGACAACTGGGAGGACAGAATCTATGTCTATGAGAGGGATATGCCCGGGAATTTCAATGTGCCCGCCTTTCGGGGACGGGGCTGCTGGGTTTCCGCATATCTCTCCTTCAAACCCTCGAAACAGGTCAGGCTCTATCTGAGGGTCGGCTACACCGGCTATCCTTTTGAGGCCCTTCAGGGGGATGGACAAAAAAACTTCCGCCCCGGAAGGACGGAAGTGAAGGCAGGTGCCGTGCTCGAAATCAGATTGCGGGAATCTTCAGTTTCATCCCCGGATTGATCTTTGAGCCTATGCCGTTGAAGTCCATTATGTTCTGGGCACTCACACCAGGATATTTCTTTGCAATCTCGTAGAGGTTGTCGCCTGACTTGACCTCATAAATGGTGTAGTTCTGTGATGACGGCTTGGATGAGCCCTGTGTGGAGGATGCCGCAGAAGCCTGTGAGGTTGAGGTCTTCGTAGCGGATGAGGCGGTAGAGGCGGAAGATGATGTTGACGGGCCTGTGCCACCCTTGTAGATGACAAGCCTCTGGCCTACGCGGATGGTGTTGCTCTTGAGGTTGTTCCACCTTTTGATCTGCGCCACGCTGACCCTGTACCTTGAGGCAATCTTGCCGAGGACATCTCCGCTGCGGACCTTATAGACGATTCTCTCTCCGTCTCCCCCGTCCTGTATCTTCTTGATGTTCACAGGATTGAAGTACTCTTCAGCCTTGTAGGTGTAGAGGGTGTCCTCCACATCGATATAGGCGTTCACATAATTGAACGGTATTGTGAGGGAATAGACCTCTTTCGCGCTTCCCGGAACAATGTCGTGCCTGTATTGCGGGTTGAGGTTCCTCAGGTCTGCCTGAGGAATCCCCACAAGTGCCTCCACCTGCTTGAAGTGCAGCATTTTGTCAACCCTAATCGTATCGACGGCGCCAGGCAGGGCAGGAGTCTGCGGAACGATTCCGTGCTCCTTGTAATATTTCATTGTGTATAATGCTCCCACGAAAGCCGGAACATAACCCCTCGTCTCCCTCGGAAGATAAGGATATATGTCCCAGAACTCCCTCTTTCCGCCGCTTCTGCGGATTGCCCTGCTGACATTCCCCGCTCCGCAGTTGTAGGAGGCGATGGCAAGGTTCCAGTCCCCGAAAATGTCGTAGGAGTCCTTCAGGTATCTTGCGGCTGCATCCGCAGATGCCACCGGGTCCATCCTCTGGTCCACAAACGAATTGATTGTCAGTCCGTAATGCTTGGCTGTGCCGTACATAAACTGCCACATTCCCTTTGCCCCTGCCCGTGAAACCGCGAGAGGGTTCAGCATCGATTCGATGATGGACATCGCCTTCAGTTCCTCAGGAAGCCCGTACCTGTCGAAAATCTCGTCGAAAATCGGGAAATAATATCTCGCAAGCCCGAGCACGATTCCCATCTTCTCCGACAGTTTCTCGGAGTAGAGGATGATGTTGTTGCGGACCACATTGTTGTAGGGGAGGGTGATGAACGAGTTTATCTCCTTTATTCGCTTGATATATACAGAGTCAGGCACATTCGACTGGAATGTGACGCTGTCGATGATGTTGCCGCTGACATAGACGCTGTCACCGAGGCTCTCGTGCAGGTACCAGATGTTCAGGAGGCTGTCAGTCACCTCCATATCATATTCGATTTCGTGCCTGCGGCCCTTCGCCTCGCTCTCATATATGTCCATTATTTCGCTTGCGAGACTGTCCCTTGAACTCATTTCCCTTTCGATGCTGTCCAGCCTTGCTTTCAGAAAGGATATTTCCGTCCTGTACCTGTTGTTCTCCCTGAGCAGCTGCACCCTGCTCTTCTTCGTGTCCTCCTTGACCGGTCTGTCGGCCTGTGCGGGTATGCCCGCAATCAGAAAGGCGGTTACCGCCGCCGTAATAATATATCTCATATTTGTCATATTGTCAAAATCTTATGCCTATCCTAAGGCCGAGAGCATTCTCCTGCGGACTCCTTGCCGCCCCTCCCTGAAGTGCATATATGTTGTCGGGAGCGATGACGGCAGGCTCGATTTTCATCGAAAGGTCGTCGCTCACCTCGAAATCGTGCATAAATGCGAACACATTGGCGTCTATGACCTGAAGCAGGTACACCGCTGCAAGAGCCACGACGGAATAGTCCCTGTACCGCCTGTAAACATCGCGGTAATACTTCGCAGTTTCTGCGGATATTGACTGGGAATAATTCGGGTCGGTTGTCGCCTCGTTGTGTATTCTCTTGAACCTCACATAGTTGGTGTTGTTGGTGTAGAGGAAGTGTGCTGAAGCGATGAGGCCTCCCCAATAGACGGGTATCTTCCAGTATTCCCCGTTGTATGCCTGTCCGAGTCCAGGAAGGAGAATCGAATATACCGTCGCCCTTCCCGGATGCGGATGGATGTCCTTCTTGTAGCAGACCACCCCGTCCATAAGCGAGCCCCAGTAAACCAGTCCCGCGCCCACCATCAGCCAGGTTCCGGTGGTCTTCGCCCTGTTGTTTATTGTCAGGGTCGTCTCGGGGTCAAGTGCGAATGCCTCCTCATAAGCCTTTTTCGAGAGGCTGTACTGGTGGAGATAATGCCCTCCCAATCCTGCGCAAACACCGATTCCGCCGTAGATGATAGGAAGTTTCCAATAGTGCCTGTTGTAGATCTGCGAGAGTCCTGGCAGGACGACAGAACCGGCGAACATAGTTCCGATTCTTATGTCCCTCTTGTGGGCGACTCCGCCGAACAGTTCCTTGAATGAGAACATCTTGTCGGACGAGTCCTTGGCGAAGGTCGTGTCCCCGGGCTCGTTGTAGGTCTGCGTGAAGGCCTCCTCCCTGAACTGCGCTCCTGCATTCAGGGAAAAAGCCGTTATCAGGACGGCAAGGACCGATATGTGTCTGATGAAGTCTCTCACTACCGGTCGGCAATCATAATTTCGAGTTGTCAAGTGCCTGAAGGAAGCGGCCCATTTCCTCATCCGAATTGAAACGGATTGTCATTGTGCCCTTTCCTGTTGAGGAGCGTTTGAGGCTTATGTTGTTCGAGAAGTATTTTCCCACAATTTCCAGCACCCTGAAATATTCATCAGGAAGTTCCTGCCCGTCATCGGCCCTCTGGGCTGCAGCCCCTTTCTCCATCTTCCTTATCTTCTCCTCCAACTGCCTGACTGACAAGGATTCCTTGATGACGAGGTCACAAAGTTTCTCCCTGACCCTGTCATCCTCGATTCCGAGGAGGACCTTTGCGTGCCCCACGCTGAGCAGCCCCACCTTGAGGTCGTGCTGGATTTTTGCCGGAAGTTTCAGGAGCCTGAGGAAGTTGGTCACCGAGGTGCGCTTCTTCCCGACCCTTGAGGCCATCTCCTCCTGTGTGAGGTCGCACTCGTCGATGAGCCTCTGGTAACTCAGGGCTATCTCAATCGGGTCGAGGTTTTCCCTCTGTATGTTCTCCACGATAGCCATCTCCAGCATACCCTGGTCGTTTGCCTCGCGGATGTACGCCGGCATTTCGGTCAGGCCTGCGAGTTTTGATGCGCGGAACCTCCTCTCACCGCTGATTATCTGGTAGCGGTCCGGGGATTTCTTTCTGACGGTTATCGGCTGGATCAGTCCGAGTGTCCTGATTGAATCTGCCAGTTCCTCCAGCGACTCAGGGTCGAATGCGCTGCGTGGCTGGAAAGGGTTAGGCTCGATCATCCCGACAGGAATCAGCCTGATGTCCGCAGAGCCGTTGCGGCTCTCCTGACCCGTCCTGCCGTCGGCTGTCACGACCGACTTGTTCACATATTCGACAGGCTTGCGTATTCCTGAAAGGTCCGTATCTCCTAAAAGGGCGTTCAGCCCCTTTCCTAATCCTCTTGGTGTCTTGCTCATTTGCTTCGGGATGTTTACTGCTTGTTCCTCTCCAATATTTCCTTTGCGAAATTCAGGTAGTTCGTCGTTCCGTTGGAGATCACATCATATAATATAATAGGCTTTCCGTGCGAAGGGGCCTCGCTGAGCCTTATGTTCCTCTGGATGATGGTGTTGAACACCATATCCTTGAAATGGTCCCTCAGTTCGTTGGCGACCTGGGTGTGCACCTTGGTCCTTCCGTCAAACATAGTTATGAGGAATCCCTCGATTGTCAGGTCCGTATTTATGCCCCTCTGGACCAGGCTGATTGTCTGGAGGAGTTTCCCGAGGCCCTCAAGGGCAAAGAACTCGGGCTGCACGGGAATCACAACGGAATCCGATGCCGCCAGCGAATTGACGGTTATCAGTCCGAGCGACGGGGAGCAGTCGATGATGATGAAGTCATAATTGTCCTTGACCGTGTCCAAAGCCCTTTTCAGTGCTGTCTCCTTCCCTTCCTCCTCGTACATCTCCATCTCGAATCCGACAAGGTTGATGTGTGAGGGCACCATATGCAGGTTGGCTATCTCAGTCTGAATCAGAGCGTCCTCCATACTGATCTGGCCAATCATCACTTCATACAGCGTCCTTTTCTGGTCGCTGTCAGGAGAAAAGTTCAGCCCGGAGGTCGTGTTGGCCTGAGGGTCTGCGTCAATGATGAGGACCTTCTTCTCCAGCACGGCGAGCGATGCCGCAAGGTTGATGGCCGTCGTGGTCTTGCCCACACCGCCCTTCTGGTTCGATATTGCTATAACTTTTCCCATTCTTGAAACAATTGGCTAAATCTCCGCAAAATTACAAAAAATTTTCGTTCCTTACCTTAAATTACTACTTTTGTGTGCTTTTTTAGCGATTAGAAGATGGAGAATGTTGAAACTGTCTGGTTTACAGTGATTAACCCCCACGCAGGCTCAGGAAGGACACTTCACGAATGGCACCGTGCGGACGGTCTCCTAAAGGAGAAAGGCGTTGATTTCATTGTGAATATGACTGATTGCAAATATCACGCGACCGAGATGACATACGAGGCCGCGAAAAAGGGTTACCGCCGTTTTATGTCTGTCGGTGGTGACGGCACGCTGCACGAGACGCTGGATGGGATAATGCAGTTCCTCTCCGAATCCGACAGCCTCGGCTGCCATATCCCCCTGTCTGATTTCACACTTTCCGTGATTCCGATCGGCTCCGGAAATGACTGGATAAGGTCTCACGGAATCCCGAAGAACCTTGAGACTGTCATCAGCCTGATTGCCGGGGAGTCATTCGCCCTTCAGGACATAGTCAGGGTGAGCCGTATGGGACTGGGAGAGGGCGCTGCCCCCGTGAAGCCGTCATATATGGTGAATGTCGGAGGCATAGGCCTTGACGCGAGGGTCTGCGAGAGGGTCAACCGCAAGAAGGACCAGGGGAGAAGCGGGAAGTTGCTCTACATAGAGGCCCTGATTTACAATATCCTGCATTACGAGGCATCCGATTTTGTCGTCGAGTGCGATTCCGAGAAGGTCTTTGAGGGAAAGATGTACTCGCTTGCCCTCGGCATAGGGAAATATTCAGGAGGCGGTATGCGCCAGACCCCTGAGGCCGTGACTGACGACGGACTTCTTGATGTGACCGTCATTCCACGCTTCGGACTTCTGAGGATTGCCATTGAAGCATTCAAGTTGTTTAACGGCAAGTTCCTGTCAATCAAGGAACTGGTCGCAAGGAAAGCC
>JBJEJS010000349.1:0-8598 GCA_051878235.1 Candidatus Cryptobacteroides sp. | reverse complement strand
CCTCAGGATGAAGTTCGTCAGCATCTACGGAGCGGATGTGGCAAAAGATGTCATCCTCCGTTCTATGGAGGACTACGACGATTACCTCAAGAGCAAGGAGCAGCAGGACTGCAAGGAACAATAAGGACAGGTCCTACCATTTACTGAACGGATGGACGGAAAGCATTGAATTGTAATATTTCCTGTCCCCAGTGACTTCTTCCCCGATCCAGTCAGGAACGGGGAAGTTTTCGTTTTCTGAGGCAAGTTCGATCTCCGCCACGACAAGCCCCTCATTGGCCCCGTGAAATTCGTCGACTTCCCAGAAACGCCCCTCAGAGGCTTCACATCCTCCGCCAAAGACAGGAACGAGATGACGGGTCTTGTCAATGACACCTCCCTGACATATCCGCAACAGCCCGAGGGCATCCTGTGCAGGGATTTCCCACTCCCACTCGCTGCGGCTCATACCGTTTGCGCTGCCTGCCCCCTTGATTGTGAGCCAGGCCTTTGAATCGTCCAGACGGACCCTGACGGTATGTCCTTTCTCCCTTGATATATATCCCTGAATCAGATGACGGCTTCCGACGGCCCTCTCCTTGAAGGAGAGGTCGCGGACAAGGAATTTCCGTTCTATCTCGATATTTGCCATATTTAGGAATATTTTATATTTCCGAAATATATCATATATAACAAATATAACAAATATATCATATATAATATATATAATATCACATCATCCAACGGCTCATATCCTTCCCTGCGGCAAGCCCCTCCCTTATCAGGGTTGACGATATGTTCACCTGTGGGGCGTCAATCAGTTTTATCTTATAGCCCGGGTCCTCCTCCAAAAGGGCGGCACGCACGGCTGCCGTGTCGAAACCCTCACGGGGATAGACCGCCAGACCGAACTCCTTCAGAATCCTGCGGTAGTCCTTCCAACGCCTGATATCGGAAAGCTGGTCCGACCCGACCACGAGGGTGAAGGTGTTCTGCGGCTCCCTTTCACGCAGGGCGTCCAAGGTGGCTATGGTGTATTGCGGGGAAGGCATCGAAAGTTCTATGTCATCGACCAGCACATCGGTCATCCCATTGGCTTCCACCGCCCTCAGTGCCGCCTCGAAACGGTCTGAGGCAGAGTCAGGGCTGATCCCGTCCTTGAGGGGATTCTTCGGGGAGACTATCAGATAGACCTTGTCAAAGCCTGATTCCCCCACAAGGGTCTCCATAACCGCCTTGTGGCCGATATGCAGGGGGTTGAACGACCCCGGGAAGACAGCGACATTCATACGGGGGCTATTTTGCAAGAAACTCCGAAACGACCTTCTCCGCCTGTGCAAACGCAGTCTGGAGGTCGTCATTCACAAGCACATAGTCGAATTTGCCCGCAGCGAACTCCATCTCGGAGGCGGCTTTCGCGACCCTTTTCTCAATTGCCTCCGGCGTGTCTGTCCCCCTGCCCACAAGCCTTTCACGCAGGACCTCGACGGAAGGGGCCTGGATGAAGACAGAAAGCGCCTTGTCCCCGAAAATCCTCTTGACATTCACTCCGCCGCAGACATCTATGTCAAAGACGATGGCGTGCCCTTTCGCCCAGATGCGCTCCACCTCGGATTTGAGAGTTCCGTAAAACGACCCTGCATAGACCTCCTCATATTCGACGAATTTGTCCTCGGCAATCATCCTTCGGAACTCCTCGGCCGTGAAGAAATAATACTCCACACCATTCCTCTCATTCCCCCTCGGGGCACGCGAAGTGGCCGACACGGAAAATTCCAGTTCAGGGTGGTTATTCAGGATGTGGTTCACTATCGTGCTTTTCCCCGCTCCCGACGGGGCGGAAAATATTATTACCTTGTTTCCGTTCATCTTTTCACACAAGTTTATGATTGTCTCCTCCGCACATTTCCCGTCCACATTTCTTTTTATTAACAAATCCTCGCAAAATTAGTCATTTTTTGTTATTTTTGCGCGGCTTTTCGGGGAAGGCGCGTTTTTTGTGCGCCCATCCCCTCCGGTTACGAAAAAATTCTAATATTTTATAGATTATGGTATCTTACAAATCACTCGGTCTTGTGAACACAAGGGAAATGTTCGCTAAGGCCATCAACGGCGGGTATGCAATCCCTGCATTCAACTTCAACAATATGGAGCAGCTTCAGGCCATCATCCAGGCCGCTGCCGAGACCAAGTCTCCGGTTATCCTCCAGGTTTCAAAGGGTGCCCGCAACTATGCGAACCAGACACTTCTCCGCTATATGGCCGAAGGCGCTGTGGAATATGCCAAGGAACTCGGCTGGGAGAATCCTCAGATTGTCCTCCACCTCGACCACGGCGACACTTTCGAGACCTGCAAGAGCTGTGTCGATATGGGCTTCTCATCAGTGATGATCGACGGTTCCTCACTCCCTTACGAGGAGAACATCGCCCTCACAAAGAAAGTTGTTGAGTATGCGCACCAGTTCGATGTGACTGTTGAGGCAGAACTCGGAGTCCTCGCAGGTGTCGAGGATGAGGTCGCAGCAGAGGAATCCCACTACACAAAGCCTGAGGAAGTGATTGACTTCGCCACCCGCACAGGATGCGACTCTCTCGCAATCTCAATCGGGACTTCACACGGTGCCTACAAGTTCAAACCTGAGCAGTGCACAAGGGACCCTAAGACTGGTCTTCTCGTGCCTCCGCCACTCGCATTCGACGTTCTCCACGAGATTGAGAAGAAACTTCCTGGCTTCCCGATTGTCCTCCACGGATCATCTTCTGTTCCGCAGGAGTATGTGAGGATCATCGACCAGTACGGTGGAAAACTTCCTGACGCTGTAGGTATTCCTGAGGAGCAGCTCCGCGAGGCTTCAAAGAGCGCGGTCTGCAAGATCAACATCGACTCAGACTCCCGTCTCGCAATGACGGCGGCAGTACGCAAGGTGTTCGCAGAGAAGCCGGGCGAGTTCGACCCACGCAAATACCTCGGCCCTGCAAGGGATGAGATGAAGAAACTCTATATGCACAAGATCAAAGAAGTTCTCGGCTCTGACGGCAAGGCCCTCTGATCCGTTGACGCATAAATGACAAAAGTGACCCGGATTCCTGTCCGGGCCACTTTTTTTGTCCGGGATATGCCAATCCCCTAAAGCCTCTCTATTCCGACACCTGGCAGGTCAGGAAGGGCAAGCCGCCCGTCTATGACACCGACACCACTGAAAGGGTCGTTTGTTATCAGGAGGTTGCCGTCAAGGTCAGCGAAATCGACTGCCGGAGAAAGCTGCGCTGCGGCGGAGACGGCACAGGAGGTCTCCGTCATACATCCAATCATCACCTTCATCCCCTCGGCTCTTGCGTAGTTGAGCATTTTCCAGGCCTCACGCATACCGGTGCACTTCATCAGTTTTATGTTTATCCCGTGATATGCCCCCTTGACGGAAGGAATGTCCCTCAAGCGCTGGATTGCCTCGTCGGCAAAAATCGGGACAGGGCTGCGCTCGGTAATCCAGGCGTTGTCCTCCACACGGGAGGCCGCCATCGGCTGCTCCACCATAACGACTCCGTGCTCCTTCAGCCAGAAAATCTCATCAAGAGCCTGATGCTTGTCCTTCCAGCCCTGGTTGGCGTCCACAGCAAGCGGGAGGTCCGTCACTTCACGGATGGTGCTTATCATCTCCTTGTCATTGTCAAGGCCCACCTTGACTTTCAGGATATTGAACTTTTCGGCGCACTCCCTCGTCTTTTCCCTGACGACATCAGGAGTGTCGATTCCTATGGTGAATGTCGTGTCGGGCGCCTTCAGGGGATTCAGCCCCCAGAGACGGTGCCAGGGAGCACCGAAGAGTTTGCCCACAAGGTCGTGCAGGGCGATGTCCACAGCGGCTTTTGCGGCGGAATCCCCCTCGGAAAGTCCGTCCACATACTCAAGGATGTCATCAAGGAGGAACGGGCTGCTGAAACGGGAGAGGTCCACCTTCCTCAAAAACTCTGTGACGGTCTGGACGCTCTGCCCCAGATAAGGCGGCATAGAGGCCTCCCCATAGCCGGTATATCCCTCATAGTCAATCCTCACCTGCACATCCGGAGTCGTCTTTCTGGAATAGGACGCCACAGTGAAGGTATGCCTCAACTGCAATTCGTAAGGCTCAAAATTCAGCCTCATTACCCCGCCTGAAGCAGCCCCGCCCGTGCGCGGCCCCGAGCGGCCCGTCCCGCCTGAGCATCCTGTCAGCACACTCCCCGGGACCGCCGTCAAAGCCAACGCCCCGAGATTCGCCTTCAAAAATTTTCTTCTGTCCATCATCCTGAAATAATCTTACTCAATGCCATCTCTTGTGGCTCCAGAGCCAGTTGACGGGGTCTTTTATGATGTCGGCCTCAAGGAGGTCGTAATAACGGCGCATAAGTTCCTCAGGATCCTGGCCGAGGGCGTTTTCGGAAATGACCTCAAAAGTGAGCCTGTAATGTCCCCTGTCCACCCTTTCCTCACGCATATAAAGCACGGCGAAGCCAAGTTTGGAGGCAAGGGAGAAGCCCCCGAGCATCCCCTGGGTCTCCTGGTTCAGGAAAGTCCCGACAGGATGGCACGCCTTGTAGGGATATTGGTCGGCGTTAAGGATATATATAGGATGCGCATCCTTGCGGGCGACGGCGTGCCTCATCAGTTTTGTGTCCTCAATCAGTCCCTTATAGCCGGGAAGCGGCGCACGGCGGTTCTCGTAGAAGACCTTGTCGGAGACCGGGCTGTGCATCGCACGGTAGGCGACATAGACATCGTCCATATCTATTTTCCCCCGGAAATCCTCACAATAGTCATATATCCCTCCGAAAAGTTCCCAGTTGCCGCAATGGGACTTCATCGACATAATGCCCCTCTCGGCGTGATATTTCAGAAGCACCTCAGGGTTAGCATATTCATAAATCTTCTGCCTGCGCAGTTTCTCCCCGTGGCCGGGGCAGCCGCCGAACCAGATTGTTTCGGCAAAAAGGTCGCCGAGGCGGGAATAATACCCGTCCGCAATCCTGCGGACATCATCGTACCACATTTTCGGAAATGCACGCGATATGTTGGTATATACAACATTCTCCCTATAGTGCAGGACCCTGCGCATAAACCACGCGGCAAAGCCTCCTATCCCGTAAAGAACCTTCAAGGGAAGATGTCCCACAAGGGAAAGGCATCCTCCCGCTATCTTTGCCCTAAATTCAACAGATGTCATAAAATTCATATCTTCCTAACCCGCAAATATACGACAAAGAAATAAAAAGCCGCAAATCAGATTGACAAATCAGGATTTGCGGCAGCAAAATCAGTATTTTTCACTCGACTTTGACAGGGACAGGCCCAGTATAAGAACGTTTCATTCCTCCGAAGTCTATGACAATCTTCTGAAGAACAGTTCCGGCATCCCCACAAAGGATTTTCAGGGTATGCTTACCAGGCTCGTTGATGTGAAGGGTCGTCTTGTTCACACGACAGTTCTTCAGACAACTCTCATACCAAATCTGGGCATATTCCACCGAGGATGTGGAAGGGTTCATCACCGGTCCTTCATCAATGCAGACGCCGTATTGGGTCTCAAGGTTGGTCGCCTCGTGCCCGCCATAGCCCCTGTCCGCACTCAAGACAAATGTCGGCAGGACATAAGTATAAACATCCACAGACCCCTGCTCGAAAGTGTAGAAGTCATATTCCACCAGCGGGACATCCCTGCGGCGGGTATTCTGTTTAGGATATTTCGGGTCACCCAACTGAATGGCGGCGTTCTCCACACCGAGGTTCGGTATGTCAATGATTTTTATGAGGTCATTCTCAATTTTGCGGTGATAGCCGGCGGCATCAATGCTGACATAACCGTCGTGCTGCACATATATCCCAGAGAGTTCCTCCCTTGTCGGAGAGGCAGTTCTCGAAGAAAAACAGTAAATAATCCCCCAATATTTCCTAATATCCGATAAAATCAATATTTTTGCCCGCCGTAAAAGGAGTAGCGGATGACAAGACTGTTCTTATTTGCAGGATATGACGGCGGGGGAAGTGTAGGACCCTCGCTCGTTTACTATTGCTCAAGGCTCAAGGAGGCCGGGGATGTGGTCATCCGCCTTGACAGTGACTGCGATGAGGAGGGACTGGACTCCCTCAAGCCTTTTGTTCTTCACGCAGAAGCAGGAAGACACGGGGAATATGACTTCGGGTCCTACAAGAGGACGATGGAGTGGGCCGTGGATAACCTCGATGCGGAAGCCTACGACTGGATATATTTAGTGAACGATTCGGTGTTCGGTCCAGTTTCCGGCATCGTCCCTGTTCTGGAAAGGATGGAGGCGCTCGGGACGGATGTCACCGGTCTTGTGTTCAATCCGCACAGGAGAAACCCTCATCTGCAGTCCTGGTTCATCGGGATGCGGAGGGAGGTCTTCGCCTCGGATTTCCTCAGGGAGTTTCTGAAAGGGGTCGTCAGGCTCCAGAGCAAGGAGGAGGTCTGCATAAGATACGAGGAAGGATTCACAAGGATGCTGTCTGATAACGGGGTCACATTCTCGGGACTGTATTCGGCAAAAGGCAAGGAAATATACAACAAACCTCTGGGAATCATCAGGAAAGGCATTCCCTTCATAAAGAAATCATCCTTCACCCGGCACAAGGGCTGCCTTGGCAGGAGACTGCGTCTTGTACTCGGACAGGCTGATCCCGCCCTTGTGGATGCCATCAGGACGGACATCGACAGAATCCACGGGGCAGGCTGTTTCTGGAGGCTGACAACAGGCGGTCCGGCAACAATGTTGAAAAGATATTTCAACTATTTGGCACAAAAGTGCATCAATATAACCTAGGCTTATCGGTTTTTAGAAGAAAATGAAAAAATTAGCGGTATTCTTTCACGTCTATTATCACAACCAGGTTGATTATTTTATTGAGAAATTAGGGAATATCAACAACTGCGAATGGGACCTTTTCGTGTCCTATTCAACCTATTCATCCACAACTGAACAGAAAATCAGGGCGTTCAAACCGGACGCACAATTCATTCCCGTCGAGAATGTAGGCTACGACATCTGGCCTTTCATCAAGGCAATCAAGAGCGTTGACATCTCGCAGTACGACTTGGTGATGAAGCTCCACACCAAGAACAAAAACGTCAAGGTCAACAAAATCAACGGGATGCGGCTAAGCGGGTATCTCTGGAGGAACCTCCTCGTGGACTCGATGCTGCGGAGCAGGTCACAGTTCAGAAAATGCTCGAGGATTCTTGAAGATGAAAGGGTCGGGATGGTCTGCGGTTATGAAGTGCTGAAGACAGTTTCCGGCAGCCTTCCTGAAGATTCCGGAAAGATGAAGACCGAGGCGATGAGAATCGGATTCAGGACGGACCACAACAAATTCTGCGCAGGCACTATGTTCATTGCAAGGTCGGAGGCGCTTCAGGCGATTGCAGAGTGCGATGCAAATCTCGACACCTGGGATGCCGTGAGCCAGTCGCATTCCTGCGGAAGTATGGCACACATATACGAAAGGCTGCTGAGTTTCTCGACATTTGAGGCAGGTCTTGACATCAAGACCGTCGTCACATACCCTTGGGAAGCACTTATTGTCTATTTCCATTCTGCCATCGGTCCGGCAATAAAATTCCTTTTCAGCCTGGAGAGGGAAGGTGAGGACAGGGACAAATATCTCACTTTCATAGGGGTGAAAGTCAAATTAAGCCGATGAGCCGCAGCAGATTCCTCACAAAGGCGGAGATTGTCCTGAAAGGGCACATACTCAACCTGCCCTGGAGGCCACATCTTGAAAGGCGCAGGGTAAGGGGCAGGGTCACGGCAAAGGCCGTTGGCTCATATCTGGATTTTTTAGTGCCTGCCATCAAGGCAAATTCCGGAATCAGACAGCCGCAGCAGGAAGACAGGAAGGAAGAAGAGAAAATTTTCAGCGTATGGCTTCAGGGAGAGGGAAACGCCCCGAAAATCGTACGGTCCTGTTGGGGAAGCATCAAGGCCAACTGTCCGCAGGAACTTGTGATTCTGGATGCGGATTCCCTTCCACAGTGGGTGGACCTCCCCGATCACATAATAGGGAAATGGAAAAGCGGGAAGATGGGGCCCGCCCATTTCACGGACATCTGCCGTCTTGCCCTGCTGCACAAGTACGGAGGCCTATGGCTTGATTCCACCGATTTTGTCTCCGCGCCCATCCCGCAATGGATTCTCGACGAAGATTTTTTTGTCTATATGAGCGGGGACACCCTGAAAGGCTCATATTCCTTCATCCAGAACTGCTTCATCAGGGCAAGAAAAGGCAATTACCTGACAAAGGCCTGGCTGGATGCCGTCCTTGAATACTGGGAAGCCGAAGATTCCGTGATAGACTATTTCGTGCATCAACTTATTTTCCGTAAAGTCATTGAGAATGACCCTGCCGCCGCATCCCTTTTCGGGAAGATGCCCAAGGTCAGCCAGGACGCGGCCCACGAATTGTGGTTTGGGAACGGGAGGAATCCTTTCGACGAGGACGGATTCAGGAGGATGACCGGAGCGGCGGCCTTCCAGAAGACCGAATACAAATCCTCCACAGCACTCAACCCTCCAGAGGGAAGTTTTGCAGAAAAGGTGATGAATATGTATTAAGCCTGTTGAGTTTTT
>JBJEJS010000348.1:0-8653 GCA_051878235.1 Candidatus Cryptobacteroides sp. | reverse complement strand
CACCCAGACGGACATTTGTCGCATCGTAGGTGTAGTTGGTCACTATGCTCGAGAGGGTCTGGAAAGAGTTCTTCGCGGAGACCAGGCCCGAGTTGATCCGGACTCCTCCGTTGTCGCGGGCGATTGCGCTCGCCTCTGAGACTCCGTAGCGGTCAAGGGTCGCCTGGGTCTCGCTGATCACGATGCCTCCGATTCTTGCCGTGAAGGTCATCCCGAGGCTGATTCCTTTCCATCCGAAGTCGAGGGTAAGGCCCATATTGGCTTTTGGAAGGATTGACCCTATTTTGAACTTATCCACGGATTTGACTGCAAGACCAGTCTTAGGGTCGTTGAGGATGTAGCCGTTCAGGTCGCGTGCGAGGACATTCCTGGCATACACATCGCCTGTTGAGCCTCCTGTGCGGAGGATGATGCTCGCGTCGGTCTGTCCGAATCCCCCGACCTGGAGTTCTTCCATTTCAATTTCTTTCCCCGTGTACGGATTGACAACGCCGTCCGCAAGCCTCATAACCCTGTTCTCGTTGCAGGTGAGGGTGTAATGTGCTCCGAAGCGGATGTCGTTCCATTTGTGCTCATAGCCGATGGCAAGTTCGATACCCCTGTTCCTGATGTCTCCGCTCTGGATCGGAATAGATGTGTAGCCGGAAGATGCAGGGAGGGATGCCGAGAATGTCTGGTTCAAGGTGTTCGACTGGTAGAGGGTCAGCTTGAGGCTCAGGTCGGTGAAGAAGTTCGCGTCGATTCCGAGTTCGTATGACCTGGTCCTCTCCGGCTTGAGGTCGTAGTTAGGATACGAGGTGGTGGTGCTCCAGGTCTTGCTCTGGGCATCGTAAGGATATGACGCTGTGGTCATATACCTGCCGTAGGAGTTGCCGACCTCCGCGTATGAAGCCCTGACCTTCAGGAATGAGAGCCATTTCGGGGCATCGAAAAGGTCGCTGATGACAGCGGACAGTCCGACGCTCGGATAGGCGAAACAACTGTAGTTTGAATATGCCAGTTGGGATTCCCAGTCCACACGGCCCGTGACGGTGAGGAAGATGATGGATTTCCAACCTATCTCGGCATTACCGAAAAGGGCCTGCGCCTGGTCGTGCCATCCTCCCTGCTGAGGCTGCCAACCCCTTTCGTACCATATATTGTGTACGGCGAAGAAGTTCGGGATCTTCAGACCTCCGATATATCCGATGTATTCGTACTGCTGGTCATTGATGCTCGCCCCGACATTCACATTCACCGACCAGTCGCCGAATTTCCTGTCGAAGGTGGCGAGCACATCGGCGTATGTCGTCTTCATCGTGGACTGGATGTCCCTGTAGTTTCCGTGCTCTCCTGACCACAGTTCGTTTGTGGATGCGTAGATGTTGTAGGTCTGGCGGTTGGCGTAGTTGTCAATCTTCACCCTGCCTGCTATGTTGAGCCAAGGGGTGATGTTGTATTTGAGGGACGCGTTCAGCATATAGCGCGTCTTCTTGTTCTTGCGCACCTCCCTGTACATAACCCAATACGGATTCTGCAATCCTGCCGTGACGCTTCCGTAAGGCCAGTACTGGACATTGTAGCCCTTTGCCTCGTCCCATCTCTCGAACATCCTGATGCTGTCGAAGTCCTCGCCTCTCGGAAAGAGGTACAATGCCGGGAGGGGACTGAAATACAGACCCTGGGCCGTGAGGTTCTTGTCGTCCTGGAGGATGAAGCTGCCTCCGAAATCGAAGACCATCTTGTCATTCAGGAAGGTGGTCGTGTTCCTCGCCGTGAAATTGTAGCGGTTGTAGCCGCTGTTCGGAAGGATGTTGGTCGAGTTTGTGGAGGAGACAGAAGCGTATGTCTGGTTGCGCCTGTTTCCTGTCGAGAATGTGATGGAGTTGATTTCGTCCAGTCCCGTGCGGAAGAAATTCTTCGGGTCGTAATTGCTGTCAACCCTGTCACCCCAAGATGTTATGTCGTTTGACTCGTTGCCGTAACGGCTCTGCATCCTCGGCATCATTGCGATGGTAGAGAATGTGGTGTTGTTGGAATATGTGAGGGTAGTCTTGCCCGCCTCTCCTTTCTTGGTGGTGATGAGCACCACTCCGGATGCCGCCGCGTTTCCGTAAAGGGCCGCTGCGGAAGGTCCTGTAAGCATCGTTATGCTCTCGATGTCCTCCGGGTTGAGGTCGGCCACACCGTCAGTTCCCGGCTGGTCGGAAAAGATGCTGCCTGATCCTTCGCTTGACAGGTTGTACATCGGAAGACCGTCTATCACATAGAGGGCAAGGTTTGACTTGTTGATTGATTTCACACCTCTCATCACGACCCTGGTGGCGGAGCCTGAGCCTGAAGCACCCGAGTTGATGGTGACTCCTGCGACCTTTCCGTTCAGGGAGTTGACGAAGTTGACATCCTTGACAGCCGTGATTGCGCTGCCGTCAACGGCCTGCACATTGTAACTCAGGGCTTTTTCGGAACGCTTTATGCCGAGGGCAGTCACGACGGTCGCCTCAAGGAATTCGGATGATGTCCTGAGCGTCACATCAAGGACCGTCTGGCCGGTGAACGCCGCTTCCACGGTATTATATCCCAGACAGGATATGTTCAGAATGTCATTCAACATCACTCCGCCGATGCTGTACCGTCCGTCGGTGTCGGTGATCACGCCGTTCTTGCTGCCTGACACCATCACGGTCGCTCCGATGACAGGACCGGCTTCGTCAGAGACCGTTCCTGAGACGGTGTAGGTGTTTCCCTGGGCGTAAGCGGATGTGGAAGATAGAACATTCACTAATGCAGAAAGCATTAAGGCTAAAGACAATAGGTGTCTTAGGGGCTTGAATGTCTTACACATAAAAAAGTAGTTGTTTAGTCAAATAATAATTTAGCCTTGCAAATATATACATTAATTTGAATCCGCATTGCGTTTTGGGGCGTTCCCGCCTTGTTTTTCGCTCACAATCATAAACACGATGCCGCCGATGCAGACTGTTATCCCGACCGCGATGCTGACCGTCATCGGCTCGGAAAAGACAAGGGTCCCGATGAGGATTGCGGTGACAGGCTCGGCGACTCCGAGAATCGAGGTCTTTGTCGGACCGATGTGCCTTGTCGCCACGGCAAGGGTGAGGAGCGAGATCATTGTCGGGAACACGGCAAGCCCCGTCAGGTTGACAATGGAGCGGAACGAGCCCAGGCCTTTGAAGAACTCCCCTCCCTGAAATGCGTAATATGTCAGGAAAAGGACACTCCCGACTGCGAGGGCATAGAAGGTGAGGGTGTGCTCTGAGACCCTCCGGATTCTGGAGGAACGGTTCACAATCACCAGATAGATGGCGTAACTGAGGGCCGATAGAAAGGCGAGCGTAAGGCCTAACCAGTTCAGGCTCACACCGTCGGACGGCTTGCAGAGGATGACCACCCCGAGGAGGGTGGCTGCAATCGACACCCACACCTGCCAGGTCGGCTTGACCTTGAGGAAGACCATCAGCAGGGCTACAAGCACGGGGTAGATATAGACCACGGTGGTGGCAAGTCCTGACGGCATATATTTATAGGAGTCGAAAAGGAAGAGGCTGCTTGAACTGAAAAGCAGGCCAAGAAGCGCCAGGAGGATGAACTCCTGCCGGTTTATCCTGAATCTTTCGTGCCGCAGCAGCATCCAGCCTCCGAGGATGACTGTGGAGATGAAGTATCTGAAAAACAACATCGTCAGCACGGACACACCGCCCTCAAGCAGCGGTTTTCCGAACAACGGGTTCAAACCATAGGAGATCCCTGCCAGGATGCCGGCGGCATAGCCTGCGGCTGTTTTTGAGAATTTCATATTTATGTTTCAGGAGTTGAATGTCACATCCTTGAATGCGAGGGTGGGAATCTGCCAGCGGGTCCCTTCGCGCGGGTCGCTCCCCGCAGCCACCACGGAGTTCCACAGGTCCACCATATTTCCTGTGATGACCATTTCCTTGACGGGGTGGACTATCCTGCCCTTGCGGAACAGGAAGCCCTCGATTCCGTAGGAGAAGTCTCCTGTGGTCTGGTTGCAGTTGCCTCCGTTGAATCCGGTCACAAGAATCCCTTCGCCGCATTGCTTCATTATCTCCTCTTTTGTCAATGTCCCGGAAACAATGTGATTGTTGTCGCCAATGGCGGAAAACGGGCGGACAACAGGTCGGGAAACCCCCTCGACCGTAGGCTCCATCCCTGTCTTGCCTGCCATATAGGTGTTCACGAAAAACATCCTGACCACCCCTCCTTCAATCAGAGTCCTGTCCGCAGTCGCCACGCCCTCCGTGTCGAAAAGCCTCGAGCCGCTCTTCCCGCAGGTCCTCGCAAGGTCATCCAGATAAAAATCCCCGCTGAACACCTTCTTCCCGAGACTGCCCTCAAGGAATGAATTCTTCTGCTGCACGGCCGTAGCGTTGAGGGCGGAAAGCAGGGGAGCGACCAGACGCGAACTCGAATTGCAGTCCACCACCATCGTCCTTTTCCCTGACTTCACCCTTTTCGGATTCATCTGCGCCACAGCCTTTTCCAAGGCCTCCTGCGAGCACCCCTCCGCGCTGACCTCCTTCAGTCTCGGAGAAGCGTTCCAACTGTATCCGCTGTACTTCTTCCCGTCCTTCGCGCAGATGGTCACCTCAGTCCAGAACGAGAAGGAAGTCTCAATGTGCCTCCCCTCAAAACCTTGCGAATCAATGACATAATTGTCGTCAACCGAATCGCTCCACTCACATTCCTCGGAGATTATGCTGAAATCATCCGTCTGGGCGCCGTCTCCTGTCCCCGCTTTCCCAACATTCTCCGTCCCCTCAGAAAAAATGCTCCCCCGCATAGCCATCTCCATCCTCTGCCTCGGGGTGACGGTGGCATATTCCGTGTCATATAGACCCAGTTCAAGACCTGTCAACGCCCCTTTCTCGCATCTCGATGCCTCAGGAAGTCTCCTGAACTGATCCTTAGCCAGCATTCTTGTCGCCTCGGCAGCCCTGCGGACAAATTCTTCGAGCCCCGCCCCGTCAATCAGATTTGTCGAATATGTGCCATATCTCCCGTCTATGAACAAATAAAGGTATATGGACCTGTCCGCGCAGTGCGTCACCTTGTCGATGCCGCCGTTCAGCAGGGCCACCGTGTCAAGCACATTCTTGCTCAGCGTCACCCTTGCCCCTTCCGCACCGAGCCTTGCCGCATATTCGATGCAGAGCCTCGCCGCCTCAATCTCCTTTTCCGTTATTCCGTATTTTATTTTCATACTATTCCCCTCCTACGGTCAGTGATTTGACAAGTACGGTCGGCATACCTACCGAAACGGGGACACTCTGTTCCTTTCCGCAGGTCCAGGTCCCGTTGTCAATTTTCAGGTCATTCCCGACAGCAAGTATGTCCGCAAGCGCCTGGGGACCGTTCCCGATGATGTTTATGTCCTTGACAGGAGCGGTGAGCCTCCCGTTCTCGATGAGGAATCCGCTCTTGACATAAAAAGTGAAGTCCCCCTCGCCGATTTTCACCTGCCCGTTTGAGAACTCGTCCACGTAGATTCCCTTCCTGACACCGGAGATGATGTCAGAAGGCTCAGCCGTCCCGCTGCCCATATAAGTCGCCCTCATCCTCGGCAGGGGAGCGAACCTGAAGGATTCCCTCCTGCCGTTCCCTGTCGGCTGCACCCCGTAATGCCTTGCGCTGATGCGGTCGTGCAGATAGGAAGTCAGAATCCCGTCCGTAACCATATATGTCTTCTGTCCCGCAACTCCTTCGTCATCGAAATTGCAGGCACCCCTGTTTCCTGGAATCGTCCCGTCGTCAATGATGTCAATCCCCGACGGGCAGATCCTCCGTCCCATCCTCTCAGCGAAGACCGACTGCCCCTTCCTGTTGAAATCCGCCTCGAAAGCGTGTCCCATAGCCTCGTGGAGCAATATGCCTGACGCCCCCGCTCCCATCACCACGGACATCTTCCCCCCTTTCGGCCTCTTTGCCTCAAAAAGGGAGTCAATTCCCCTGACAGCCTCTTCAGACAGTTCCGCTGCCAGATTCTCTCCGACCATCTCCGCCCCGCACCTGAAACTTCTCGACGCGCTCTTGCTCTCGTTCCTGCCGCCTGACGAGAAAATCACCGAGACAGTGACACTCCCCAGAGGTCTCGAGTCGAAGGAAAGTTCCCCCAATGAATTGAACATCAATATGTCGCAATGTGAGTATGAAAGCCTTGCGATGACCTTTGCCACCCTGTTGTCCTTCGCCCTTATCCTGTCTTCAAGATTTTTAAGGAATATGATGAAGTCCTTTGAGGAGGCATCTTTCCACGGATGGAGGTCACTGTAATATATATTTCTATCGAGGACACCCCCATCCGTCATCCGGCTTTTGCCGGATACGCGGACGCCCTTATTCTCCTTGGAGGCGAATGAAACCGCCGACGCGGCCCTTGCCGCCGCCAGCATATCTTCATAATCCGTGCTTTCGGAATATGCATAACCTGTCTTGTCCCCGCTCAGGACCCTTATGCCGACGCCATAGTCGATGTGAAACCCTCCGGATGTTACTTCCGAGTCCCTGAGCATCAGTTCGTTATATGTCGTGTGTTCAAAATACAGGTCACACCAGTCGCCTCCGTCCCTCAATGCCTGGGCGACAATCTTTTCCATTTGTCCGACATCCGTGCGGAATGTCCTCAGATAATGATCCTTGCTGAAATCCATATTTACTTTTCCCTCTCCTCGATTGCGATTCTGCGCACTTTCTCGTATGTCTCCCTGTCCTTTATGCTCAAAGGCCTTCCCTTTCCGCCCTCCGCGATGACCCTGAACGGCACCTTGGAGTTGTCCGCCAGAATCCATCGGTCGCATAATTTGCTGTAGTCATTGAAGAAATAGTTGATTCCCACCCTGTAACGCCTCCTGATGGTCTCTTCGGGGATGTTGTGACCGCCTGCCGCAACCCTTGCCTTGACCCTCTTGACAGCGAGGTCTGGGGAGTTCAGCCAGAAATACAGCACAGTCACATAGTAGCCTTCCGCCTGTGCCAGGGTTATCATCTTCAGAAGGGAACGGGTCGCGAGAGTGGTCTCGATGCCGAAGTCCTCCTTGCGTGCGAACAGGTAGCGTATCTTCATCAGCATCAGGCGGCTCGCCTGGACGGAAACCCCCTCCGGATTGAAAGGGGAGAGTCCCTTGGCGAACTCGTCCGAATTGACGAACTGGCTGCATTCGAGCATTTCCGGCAACAGGGTGTAGGATGCCGTCGTCTTGCCGGCTCCGTTGCATCCCGAGACTATGTATAATTTTGGCATAGATGTCGTCTGTTTTCCCGTTTATTTTGCTGAGTGTGTCACTCCGTAGCCGAACAGGGCGAAATCCCCGAGGCAAGGGTCGTCCGGCCAGACCTCCCGGAATGCATCCGTTATCTCCCTGACAGTCACAATGTCCTTTGGCTTGCGCGAGGTCAGCCCGAGTTCGGTCGCCTGTGTATAGACGTGCACATCGAGAGGTATCAGAAGGTCTGCGGGGGAACTGTCCTTCCAGAGCCCGAGATCCACTTTCCCGTCATTCCTCACCATCCACCGGCGCATCATATTGATTTTCTTGTCAGGTGCCTTCGGGTCCTCCTTCCTGCCGAAGACCAGGGTGCGTATTTCCCCGTTGGAAAGTCCCTCAAGTGACTCCTGCCTGCTGTAAATCTCCCTCAGGGCGGCGCATATCCGTGCGAACTCGCTCCATTTCACCGTGCGGTGCAGGCTCGCGTCATCATCCCTGTACTTCCCGCGCATCACATAATCGTAAGGCTTCCAGCACATTTCGTCAAGAGCCCTGGTGCAGTCCCGCACAATCATACATCTCCTTCCCCACGCCAGATGGGCTGCAATGACGGCAGTGACCTCCACATCCTTCAGCGAGGCCGTACCCCTGCGGTAACTTTCGGCCATCTTCCTCGGAAACGCAATCGGGTCTTCCTCAAAATATTTCGGCGAATTGTATTCCTCCGCCCATCCGACAAGCCTGTCTGTCAACGTTTTTTCCATAATTCTTCCATACCGCGCCTTGTCCCTTCGTCCGGACCTGGTCCAAAATGTCGCGTGAGCGGCAAATTTACGAAACATTTTGCATATCTTTGTGCGCCGTTAGAAATTTCGGATATGGATTTTATCACACTTATAGATTATATAGGCACTTTCGCATTCGCCATCAGCGGAATCCGTCTTGCCGCAGCCAAGAATTTCGACATATTCGGTGCGTATGTGGTCGGTTTCGTGACGGCAATCGGAGGAGGTACCCTCAGGGACCTTCTGCTGGGACTGACCCCTTTCTGGATGGAGAATGTGTCATATACCATAATCACAGCGGTAGCCCTTCTTTTCGTGATAATGTTCAGAAAGAACCTTGTCCGCCTCGACAACACCTTCTTCATTTTCGATGCAATCGGAATAGGGCTTTTCACCGTCGTCGGGGTGGAGAGAAGCCTTGCGGAAGGTTATCCGTTCTGGGTGAACATAATAATGGGAGCGATAACAGGAGCCGCAGGAGGAATGTTCAGGGACATATTCATCAATGAGGTTCCCCTTATTTTCAGGAAGGACATATATGCCGTAGCCTGCGTGCTTGGTGGGGTGGTGTATTATATCTGCCGTGTCTCAGGCTGCGGACACATCGTCACTCAGATTGTCGCCGCCGTTTCGGTGATACTC
>JBJEJS010000347.1:0-1768 GCA_051878235.1 Candidatus Cryptobacteroides sp. | reverse complement strand
TCAGAGGTAGGAACACGCATTGACATACCGGTAAGTTTGCCGTTGAGTTCAGGAAGCACTTTGCCGACAGCCTTTGCAGCACCTGTTGAAGAAGGGATGATGTTCTCGAGGATACCGCGACCGCCTCTCCAGTCTTTCTTTGAAGGGCCGTCAACAGTCTTCTGAGTTGCTGTTGCAGCGTGAACTGTGGTCATAAGACCTCTCTTGATACCGAAAGTCTCGTGGAGGACCTTAGAAATCGGAGCAAGGCAGTTGGTTGTGCAGGAAGCGTTGGAGATGATGTCCTGACCGGCGTATGTCTTGTCATTCACACCGTAAACGAACATTGGAGTGGCATCCTTTGAAGGAGCAGACATAATGACTTTTTTTGCGCCTGCCTCGATGTGCTTGCGTGCTTTCTCGTCAGTGAGGAAAAGACCTGTTGACTCTACGACAACCTCTGCGCCAACCTCGTCCCATTTGAGGTTTGCAGGATCCATCTCAGCGGTGAGGCGGATCTTGTTCCCGTTGACTACGAGGTAGTTGCCCTCAACTTTCACTTCGTGGTTGAACTGACCGTGAACTGAGTCATATTTAAGCATATAAGCAAGATACTCAGGGTCAAGAAGGTCGTTGATACCTACGACCTGGATGTCGTTTGAGAAATTCTCCACAGCAGCACGGAAAACCATTCTTCCGATACGGCCGAATCCGTTAATACCAAGTTTAATCATTGTTTTGAATATTAAAATGTTATACACTAATTTCAAAGTCCTGGAAACAGGAGGCTGACACATCGTCATTCCCACATCCGAGCCCCCCTTTCTGCAAAAACGGTGCAAAAATAAGAAAAATAATGAATATTCAACTATCTTTGTAAAAAATACTTTCCAGATGGAGATTTTTATAACGAATGATGACGGATATCAGGCAAAAGGCATCAAAATCCTGACAGAAATAATGCGACAATTTGGCAGTGTCACGGTCATTGCCCCGAAATATCACCAGTCCGGGATGTCGATGGCGGTCTCGCTCGGGCTTAAACAGATAGCCTACAAGGAACTGCTCAATGAAGACGAGGTAAGGGATTCCTCGGGGAATCTTGTGAAGGGGGCTTTGAGGATGGCCTATCTTGACGCGACTCCCGCAAGTTGCATCAAGTTCGGGCTTAACACCTGCTTCCTTGACAAATTCCCGGATGTGGTTGTCTCGGGCATCAATCACGGGTCAAACGCCGCAACGGCATCCTGCTATTCAGGGACTCTCGGGGCAGCCCTTGAGGGTGCGCTGAACGGGATTCCCGCCGTTGGAGTCTCACTTGACAGCCTGCACCCTGATGCGGATTTCAGCGCAGTCGAAAAATATTTCCCTGACATTTTCAGGAGGATCATCTCCAACCTTCCTTCCGAAAAAGGCATCATATATAATGTGAATTTTCCCGACATACCTTACGGGGAGATCAAAGGTGTCAGAGTGGGAGTCCAGGGAAAGGGAAGATGGATCAAGGAATTCTGCAAATGGAATCCCTCGCTGTACGCGAGACTCGGGCTTACGCCTGAAATGCTCGGGCAGAAGTCGAAGATCGAATGTGAGGAAGGAGAGGAACTGTATATGATGACGGGAAACTTTCTCGACGACCCGTCCAACAATTCCCTTGCCGACCACTGGCTGATGAAAGAGGGATATGTCTCCGTCACGGCGCACAACATTGACACGACTGACCGCGAAGAGACAGCCCGCCTTTCCGGCATCGGCCTCAATATTGATTTTTGATATATATAATATGTCT
>JBJEJS010000346.1:0-8668 GCA_051878235.1 Candidatus Cryptobacteroides sp. | reverse complement strand
AATCCGAAATACGCACCGAGGGACACTTTCGGGGTGCTCTTTTTCGCATCGGCAAGTTTCTTGGTGGTCACAAGAAGGACTCCATTGGCAGCCCTCGCACCGTATATTGCCGCCGAAGCGGCATCTTTAAGCACCGAGACACTCTCAATGTCCTCGGGATTCAATGACGAGATGTCACCCTCAACACCGTCCACAAGAATCAGCGGATTGGAATTTCCTATTGTTCCTATACCCCTGACCCTGATGGTGGTGTTTGAGCCTCCCGGCTGTCCGGAGGAATTGATGACAGTGACTCCGGGCAGCATTCCCTGCAGTCCCGAGGAAACAGAGGAGACGGGCCTTGATGCCATATCCTCACTACTTATCATCGAGACCGATCCGGTAAGGTTCACTTTCTTCTGCACTCCGTAGCCGACCACAACCACCTCGTCAAGGAACTGTGTGTCAGGCTTCAGCACGACATCTATGCTGGAATTTTCCCCGACAGTACGCTTCACCGTGCCGAAACCGAGGTAAGAAAACTCCAGGACTGTCCCGGAAGAAGGCACATTCAACTCATAATATCCGTCATTGTCAGTAACCGTTCCGTCGGAAGTTCCGGAAAGAAGGACTCCCGCACCAATCACCGGAAAGCCGTCTTCGTCTTTTACTCTTCCGCTGATTTTGCGGGGCTCTTCCCTGCTTGTCGTCTGCACTGTCTTGGCATAAAGGGTTATCTGCCTGTCTTTCTTTATCTCATACGCGACAGGAAGCCCTTCAAGCATAATTTCAAGCACTGCCTCAATCGGTTTGTCCTTCACCTCCACACTGACAATGGCATCCCGTGCAGGAAGCGAATTGCTGTAGAAAAAACTATAGCCGCTCTGTTGCTCAAGAACCGCAAGAGCCTTTGTCAGAGGCATATTCTTCACCTTGATGCTTACCTGGGCGCACAAGGGAAGACTTGCGAGGGCCATAAAGGCGGCAAAAAGCAGAATTTGGATTTTTTTCATCTTCAAGTGTATATATGTGATTATTTTTCAGCCAAGTAAAATGTCACCACACCGTTTTCCAGGGTGTATCGGACCGAGGATGTTTCGGAAATGAGTTCCAGAAGGTTCTGGAGTGAATTGTTGCGGACAAGTCCCGTGTAGGAAGACTCCTTTGCCGCATCGTCCCGGAAGACGACCTCCACATCATACATCCTTTCCAACATCCGTGAGATTCCCTCAAGACTCTCGTTCTCAAACAGCATCTCGTTGTTCCTCCAAGGCACGAGATGTCCGCAGCCCGGCACGGAACACTTTTCCATCCGGTTCCCGGCAGCATCGTATGAGACCTGTTCCCCCGGACACAGAATTTCAGTCCAGTCGCCTGCCTTCACTTCGACCTTCCCCTCAACAAGGGTGGCAAGAAGGTCCTCTCCATCGTATGCCCTGACATCGAAGGCTGTTCCGAGAGCCCTCACCGACATTCCGGAGGCGGTAACGACAAAAGGCCTGTCCTCATTTCTGGCGACCTCGAAATAAGCCTCGCCGTCCAGAAGCACGGCCCTGTCCTTTTTGTTGAAATCAGCGGAATATGAGATACTGCTCGCGGAATTGAGCCACACGCGGCTGCCGTCAGGCAGGGTCACGCTGCTCTTCTGTCCCCTGTCAGCACATACTGTCGTGACTCCAGAAGTCCCGCCGGCGGCAATCCTGTAACCTGCAAAAAATGCCAAGGCCACAATGGCCGCCGCGGCAACAGAACCCGCAATCCCCGCGATTCTCCGTCCGGTTTTGCGCCTTACGGCTTTTTCTTTGAGACAGTCCATCATCTCTGTCTTCATCCTGGCAAACATCTCCGCGCGTCCTGCACCGGCAGCATCCGCCTCATCAGAAGCCTCCTTCTCCCATTTCATACGGCAATACTCCTCAAAGATGCCTTCCGGACCGTCCTTGAGCGCATCCAACAGCAAAGACTCCTCCTTCTTCGAGGTCTCTCCCCTGTAGAAACGCTCCAGAAGTTCCATATAATTTCTCTTGTCCATTTTCTTGTCCTTATTTACAATATATGTATCCGTTTTTCCTGTTTCTCCTTACAGCCGTAAACATTTTTTTCACAATATTTTTTCCACACAAAAGAAAACCTAATGGAAAAAGGTTCTTATATTTGCCAAAATGAAAGACGACATCCTGCTCATAAAACGGCTGAACGCCTCTGACAAAGCGGCGTTCGGGTTGTTGTATGACAAATATGTGGGTATGGTCTTCAGGTTCATCCTTTCGGTGCTGAAGGACGAGACCCTGTCAAAAGACCTTACCCAATTCTGTTTTATGCAATTGTGGGAGCATCGGAAAGACATCGCCACAGACAGGAATCTCCCCGCGTGGCTCTATGTCACAGCAAGGAATGCCGTTTACAAGGAGACACGACGGAGACTTACCGCAAACCGATATTCGGATTACGCCAAGACCAACGGGATGTTTATCGAAGAGGAAAGGACTCCGGATATGGACATAACTTTGGTGGAGAAGGAAATAATGCAGGTCATTGACAACCTCCCCGAAGCGCGGAGGAAGATATTCATAATGAAGGCCTTCCAGAAGATGAGCGTCAAGCAGATAGCTGATGCTCTCGGAATCTCCGCCAAGACCGTCGAGACCCAGATGGCAAGGGCAAAGAAGACCCTCAAGGAGAAGGTTTCGGAACTCCTCCTGCTCGCCTTCATCATTTCATCAGGCCTTTAGGAATCTTTTGCCATATTCCTCAGCAGTCCGCCTAAAGACTGGGGGCGGCCTGCGGCAAGGCTATTCCCTGATTATCTGAATGGTGTAATCCAGACCGACTTTTATGATAGAGGACGGTTTTCCTGTTGAGCCGCTTTCGGCGGAAGGGGTGACCACATAATCGACACCGGATTTTATCTCTTCGGATATTTCGCTGAATTTCAAAGGGGTCTTCCCGCCGGAGATGTTTGCGGAAGTGGAGACGAGGGGCCTGCCCAAGCGTCTAATCAGAGCCTTGCAGAAGTCTGACATAGGAATCCTTATCCCGACAGTCCCGTCCTCCGCCACCGTGTTGAAGGCAAGGCAATGCCTGTCGGCAGGCGGAAGGGCACCGTCCGCACCGGGTTGCTGACCGCAGACCGCATCGGGATATATTATGGTCATCGGCTTGTCGTTCACCTCGACCAGTTGCACGGCCATCTCAGGGACTTCCTTCACATAACGGCACACCATATCCAGGCTGTCGGCAAGGAGCACAAGCGATTTGCTGTCATTCCTGCGCTTCAGCGCGAACACCTTTGCGACCGCCTCGGGAGATGTCGCGTCACAACCTATGCCCCAGACCGTGTCGGTCGGATACAGGATCAGCCCTCCGTTCCTGAGGACTTCCACCGTCCTGCCTATCTCCTCCTTAAAAATATTTTCCGTTTCCATATATTCCCTTATTTGGACCATTCCTTATATGATAAAATTTATTTTATATAAGTTTTTTATTTTATATATATTATATATATCTGAATATTAAATATTTACTTATTCACAAAGCGATAGATGCGACAACGGGATAATGGTCGGAGAAGTTCACCTTCGGAGTATTGTGAAGATATGGGGCCATACTGTCAGGACATAGGACATAGTCGATGCGCACGAGGGGCCAGAGAGGGTTGTAAGTGGCGGCAAAGCCCCTGCCTGCCTCCCTGAAGGTGTCCTTCCGTCCCTTCATCAGCTTGGTGTAGGTATATGACATCGGATTGTCGTTGAAGTCGCCGCAGACTATAGCCTCCACAGGAGAGCCCGCAATATGCTCCAGGACCTGCTGCACCTGCTTAGGACGGCGTTTTATGCCTGACTCCATCTTCTTCTCGACAACCATTATCTCATCCTTGTCACGATTCACGAGCGAGCGTAAAAGGCCTGACAAAGAAATGTTGTAACTCTCGAAATGGCAATTATATATCCTTATCTTCCTGTCCTTGTGCCTGTAGTCGGTGTAGAGGGAGAGGTTTGCGCTGTTGTCAAACCTTATGACCCCCTTTCCGATTGCGGGCAGCCTGCTCAATGTGATGTTTCCGAAATTGCCGTATGGCGAATTGAAAAGGAAATACTCGGCCTTGTAACCGTTCATACGCCCGGAAAGAAAGGACTTCAGGCGTGTCAGGTCCTTGATGTAAAATTCCTGGAGGCAGATGATGTCGGCATCCTGGCGGTTGAGGAAAGAGAAAAGCGAGTCGATACATATCTCCCTGTCCTTGAATCCCTTGCGTCCCTGGCGGAAGCGCCCTGTGTTGTAGGAGACGATTTTGAGGGCGGAGTCCCTGTCAGGATGGAGGTCCGGAGCCTTGGCCGTGCGGAAATACCCCCCTATGAAGAAAAATGAGGGGAGAATCGCCACAAGCGGTATGACGAAGGTCCTGGAACGGCGTTTCGCAGCCCAGAGCAGGAGGACGAAATTGACAAAAAGCAGAGGGATGAACAGAAGCCCGAACAAGGTGAAGAACCAGACCTTGGCAGGGTTGGCGACAAGGGCAAGGAAGGAGAGCAAAAGAAGGGCAGCCATCACGGACATCATCACCCTTGCGGTGAAGCCTGTGAATGTGAGCATCTTCCTGACGCTCCGCCTCTTCTTTTTCCCTGTTTTCCTGCGGGACATCTATTCGTGTTGATATAGTTTGTGTTTCTTCTTCCAGTAGAGTATCAGAAGCCATCCGAATAGCATACCTCCGAGGTGTGCGAAGTGGGCGACTCCGTCATTCAGTCCGAAGATTCCCGTAAGAAGTTCAATCGCAGCAAAGATAAGCACAAACCATTTGGCTTTCAGAGATATAGGAGGGAATATCAAAGTCAGGACAGAATCAGGGAACAGGAGGGCGTAACCTATGAGAAGACCGTAGATCGCTCCTGACGCACCGACCGTAGGGGTCACCTTCAGGATGGCGTATGCCTTTGCCGCCTGAGCGCTGCCCTCGGCAATCTGGGACATATAATGCTGTGCCTCAACCCACTGCACACCCGTATGCAGGGCGGCGGCTCCAAGACCTGTCACAAAATAGAACAGGAGGAACTTCTTCCCGCCCCAGACACGCTCCAGCACGCTTCCGAAGATGAAGAGGGTGTACATATTGAAGAACAGATGCCAGAAGCCTCCGTGCATAAACATATGGGTGATGACCTGCCAAGGCTTGAAATACTGCGATGTCGGATAGAACAGCGCAAAGTTGGCAGTCATAAATTCCTCGTTCAACGATGTCATAATCATCACAAGCACATTGATGATGATTATGCTCTTTGTCACCGGAGGCCAGGAACTCAGGAAGCCTCCCCTATTCTGATAATATGCCATATTAGAATCTCTTTTCCAATTCGTCGGAGGTCAGGAGCGACATTATTTTGTGCCCCGAACTCGTGTATTCCGCATTTTCGCAGGCGAACAGGCTGTCTATCAACCGCTGCGCCTCAATGCCTGACGGAACGCCGTCCCCTGAGGAAGCCCCGAGGCGGGCAAACCTCTCCGCCACAGAGGAAGCCATTGTGGCTCCGAGCGCGGTGTGGTCATCCGCAAGCGCGAACATCAGGTCGGAAACCATACTCTGCACCTTGCCCGGCTCGGCGGAATATCCCTCCGGAACTCCGTTCACCACCACAGTGTCATTCCCGAAAGGCGATATGTCAAATCCCAATGACGCCAGCAGGTCCGAATGTTCCTTGAACAGCATCATATTCTCGACACCCACCTGGACCGTCACCGGGAAAAGCGTGGTCTGAGTCTGATGGCCGTTCTTGGAAAGGATGTTCAGAAAGCGTTCATACAGAATTCGTTCCCTCGCCCTGCGGACATTTATCACGAGGACCCCTGACTTCACCGATGTCAGGATGTACTTGTTCTGCACCGTGAGGACAGCCTTTGTCGGGAGCGTCCTCTCTTCAAAAAGTTTGCCGTAGTTCTGGTCGCGGGAGACATAGCCGGATGTGCCTCCCCTGTTGTAAGAGTGCATACCGTCCTGTCCCACTGAGGCAAAACCTCCACCGGACTGCTGCCACGACGCGACATTCTGAGGACCGAAATACATATCCTCCTGAGGGAATCCGTCATTCTCAAACGGATTGAAAGTCGGGTCCAGGCCCACAGACGGCTCGGTCACCGGGTGGAACTCCTCGAAGTTCTTTGTGAAGACAGGTATCTGCGGGGCCCCGTCCCTCTCGAAATCCATACCTCCGGCAAAGGAGTTCTTGCCGAGGGTTTCCCTTATTCCCGCATATATTATCTGGAATATGACACTTTCGTCCTCGAATTTTATTTCGGTCTTGGTCGGGTGTATGTTGACATCGACTGTGTGAGGGTCCACCTCAAGATAAAGGAAATATGACGGGGTGACCCCGTCGGGGATGAGATTCTCATATCCCTTCATCACAGCCTTATGAAGATAAGGGCTTCTGAAATATCTCCCGTTCACAAAGAAAAACTGGTTTCCGAGGCTCTTCTTAGCGAGGTCAGGTCTGCCGACATATCCGGTAAGGGTCACCACCGAGGTCTCCACGCTGATGTCCACCACCTCATTGACGGCATTTGTGCCGAGAAGGTCCTGTATTCTGAATTTCAATGACTTGGCAGGCTTCAGGACAAAGACATCCCTGTCATTGTGCGTCAGGGAAAACCCGATGTCGGGCCTTGTGAGGGCGACCCGGGTAAATTCAGAGACTATATGCTTGAACTCCACATTGTCCGACTTGAGGAACTTGCGCCTCGCAGGGACATTGTAGAAGAGATTCCTCACCTGGAAATTGGAGCCCCTCGGCGCGGAGACAGGCTCTGTGGAACGGTGCAGGGAATCAGAGAACTGCACCTCGCAGCCAATCTCATCCTCCTCGCGCCTTGTCCTGAGGGTCACCTCCGCAACAGCGGCAATCGACGCCAGGGCCTCTCCCCTGAATCCGAATGTAGTGATGTCCATCAGGTCGTCAGCGGATGCTATTTTTGAGGTGGCGTGCCTCTCGAAACACAGCACGGCATCATCAGGAGACATCCCGCAACCGTTGTCAATCACCTGTATCAAAGTCCTTCCGGCATCCTTTATCACAACCGTCACCTGAGTCGCCCCCGCATCCACAGCATTCTCGACCAGTTCCTTGACTACAGATGCAGGACGCTGGACGACCTCTCCCGCGGCTATCGCGTTGGCGACATTTGAAGGCAAAATTCTAATTTCCATTCTCACAAGTTTCGCAAGACCTCTTCTCTATTTCCGAATTACCACAGGAGGGAATACATACGCGCTATGAAAATGATGACGACGAAAACGAGCACCATTCCGATCATACCGATGATTTTCTGGGCCTTTGTGGCTCCAGGGCGGGTCTGCTGATATTTCCCGTCACGGAAACTGCCCTTGACAATGCTGCCTGGGGTATATGGCTTTTCCCCATCCTTGCCTGCCGAGCCGTCAACCTCGCCGAACTTCTCCTTCAGGGCCTCTTTCTCCTCGTCATAGTAGCGCGGTCTGTATTTGAACACCCGATGTTCCGGAGTGCCGAAAAAGCCGAAATTGAATCCCATAAATAATTCTTTTTTCTCAGTCAAACTGCAAAATTAGCAAATTTATGTTATAATTGTAGAAAAATAAGAATATGGAAGATTTCAGAATCGGAAACGGATACGATGTGCACGCCCTTGAGCCGGGACTGCCCCTCTTCCTCGGAGGAACACGGATTGAAAGCCACCTCGGCTGCGTGGCGCATTCCGACGGAGATGTGGCAATACACGCCTTGTGTGACGCCCTTCTCGGTGCTCTTGCATTGGGAGACATCGGGAAACATTTCCCTGACACATCCGAGGAGTACAAGGGAATCGACAGCAAGATTCTTCTCCAGCGCACGATGAAACTCGTCAAGGGGCTCGGCTGGCAGGTCGGGAACGCTGACATCACCATCGCTCTGCAAAGTCCGAAACTTTCACCTTATATCGCCCGTATGCGCGAGACTCTTTCAAATCTGATGGAGGTCCCTATGACAAGCGTCTCGGTCAAGGCCACCACGACGGAGCGCCTCGGTTTTGTCGGGCGATGCGAGGGCTGCGAGGTTTTTGCCACTGTCCTTCTTAAAAAATAGGGCAAAATTCTTGAAAAAAGTTTGCTATTTAACAAAACCTTTGTACATTTGCAGTCCCTTTTGGAAAGGTCACCTTTTCTCCCCAGTTTAGAGACAAGAGAGGAAAGATTTTGAGGAGCGAAGCGACGAAGGCGTCATCAGACGCCGCGACCGGGCCGGGACTTTTCAAAGAAAAGTCTTAGGAGGCGAAAAGGTCGCCACTTCCCCAGTTTGGGTCGCAAGCGGTCCTGTGAAACAGTCCAGCGGACTTTTCACCGCGCGCAGCCGACGGCAAGGAGGATAAAACCTTGTTTTGAGGAGCAAAGCGACGAAGGCGTCATCAGACGCCGCGACCGGGCCGGGACTTTTCGGAGAAAAGTCTTAGGAGGCGAAAAGGTCGCCACTTCCCCAGTTTGGGGACGGGAGGGGAAAAATATTGAGATATGGTGTAATGGTAGCACTACAGATTCTGGCTCTGTCAGTGAGGGTTCGAGTCCTTCTATCTCAACAAACCGAAGACGGGAGTCTTCACCACCGGGCTTAGTCCCGCAAATAATCCGATGGCGGGATAGCTCAGCTGGTTAGAGCGCATGATTCATAATCATGAGGTCCCCAGT
>JBJEJS010000345.1:0-1772 GCA_051878235.1 Candidatus Cryptobacteroides sp. | reverse complement strand
TATTTGTTTCTTCTTTCCGCGCTTGGGCTTGCTGTCTCCTGCACGCAGGACAGCAAGACGGCGCAGACGGGCAGTTGCAAGGCCGAGTTGAGTTTCGGGAAATATTACACACCCGAAGGCGTGGTGAAGACTCCCGAATGGAAATCCGGAGAACTTGCCGGGGCTTTTGACCTGAGCACAGGCTTGGCGGCGAGCGCAAAGGCAATCGGGGTGAACACCAACACGGCGACATTCGTGTACACTATGGAGGGCATCTCCGAGGGCAGCGAACTTGCATTCTTCCATCCTGCAGGAGCCGCATCATTCGAAGGCGGAAGGCTTGCGATGGAGATTTCCACAGAGCAGGACGGCTCAGGGACAGTCCCTCCGCAGATCGGTTGCGGGAAAGTTCCGGGCTCGACCTACACCAGCGCGCGTGTGGACCTTGTTCCGCTCCCGTGTCTCGTGCTTGCCACCGTCCAGAAAGGGGACTACAGCATAACCAAGGCGGAAATGAGGTCGAAAAGCAATGAGGGAATCGCAGGGAAGGTGCTCGCAGACCCGAGGACAAAGACCGCGACCGCGGACGCCCTGACAATTACGGTGACCCTCGACGAGCCTCTGGACTGCAGGATGTCAAACAGGACAGTCCCGTTCTTCATCGCCCCTGTGGCATTGTCCTCAGGCTTTGAGATCACATTCACCCGCCAGGACGGGGAGACATTCACATCAGAGTTCGGGGAAGCACGCGAGTTTAAGGCAGGAGAGAAGTTCGAGACGGAGCCGGCAGCCTCCCAGAGCAGGAAACTGATTGCCTGCGGAGACCACAGGGTCATTATGCTCGATGCCGAACTCGCGGCAAAGTCCAACAACTACAATGACGCGGTGGTCTGGGAATGGACCAGCACAAAGTTCGCCTTCGGAAAATCCAATGACCACATCGACGACTGCAAGGTGGTGAACGACGGGAAGCAGTTCCTTGTGACCTGCTCCAACAACAACGCCTGGTGCGCCGTCGTGGAATATCCTTCAGGTGAAGTGAGTTATGTGGTGGAGGACGCGAGCAACGCCCACTCGGCGGAACTCCTTCCAGGGAACAAGCTTGTCGTGGCAAGTTCGGACGGAGGCGACAAGGTCCTGCTCTACAACATAGGCGGCTCCACGAAGCCTGTGGCAAGTTACCAGTTGAGTTCCGCACACGGGGTTGTCTGGAACAGTGCCACCCAAAGGCTCTATGCGGTAGGTACCTCAGACATCCAGATATATTCCCTTTCAGGCGAGACCACGTCCTCCCCTTCCCTGAAGTTGGAGAAGACGCTCAGTTCAACAGGATTCATCACCTATCTTCACGATGCGACCCTCGTGAACAGCGACAAAATCATTATGGCAGGCAACGGCGCGGCAATACTTGACATCAAGACCGAGACATTGACGGCGGTGAAACACCTGAACGGGGTCGTCGGGGTGAAATCGGTCAACTACAACGCCGACAGCGGCGAACTGTACTACACGCACGCCACCACAGGCACCTCTGAGGGGGATTTCACTTGGTCAAGCCACAAGATACGCTACACGGATGACATCAACAAGGCAATCTCAGGCGACGGGACCGGCACTTCCTCCTGGAGTTACATCAACATCCCTGATATGAATATGTACAAGGTCCGTGTCTTCAGTTGGTAAGGTTGTTTCCCGACCGGGGATCTGAACGCAGAAAGGGTGACTGAAGCCAACCGGCTATGATGTGCCCCCCAAAAGTTGGACGGTTTAACATTAAAAAGTCTATTGGTTAA
>JBJEJS010000344.1:0-8714 GCA_051878235.1 Candidatus Cryptobacteroides sp. | reverse complement strand
TTACAAGCAGGTCGCCGACCTGAACATAAAGTCCGCCAATGTGAACTTCTACTGGGAGGCTTCCATCAACTATGCACGCAAGTTCGCGAACGCGCACAATGTCGGGGCGATGATGCTTTTCAACCAGAGGCAGTACATCACGATGACCGACAGCTACGCTGACTATCCGTCAAGGAGCCAGGCCCTCGTGGCTCGCGTGACCTACGACTACAAGGGGAAATATCTGCTTGAGGCGAATATGGGCTACACGGGAAGCGAGCAGTTCTCGCCTAAGAACAGGTACGGATTCTTCCCTTCAGTGGCGGTCGGCTATGTGATCTCCAAGGAGAAGTTCTGGAAAAAGGCGATGCCTTGGTGGAGCACCTTCAAACTCCGCTATTCCGACGGTCTTGTCGGAAGCGACAGTTCAAGTTCGAAATGGCTCTACTACAGCACCTACGAAAAGAGCGACGACGGGACCCGCATCATCGAGAGTTCCGCCGCCAATGAGAACGCGAGGTGGGAGACGGCCCATAAGAGAGACCTCGGAGTGGAACTCGGATGGTTTGACAACGACCTCACCCTCAATGTGGACCTGTTCGACGAGCAGCGTAAGGATATGCTTGTCACCCCTGTGGTCACTCCTCTTGTTGCGGTCGGCTACAAGGATGTCAACGCAGGATCGATGAAAAAGCACGGCATCGACATCGAACTCAAGTACAGACACACCAACAGCAGGGGCTTCTACTATGAGATAGGTGCTATGGTCGGACTGAACGAGAACAGGATCACCAATTATGAAGACGCTCCATACGTTCCTGAATATCAGAAATATGCAGGAAAGCCTTACGGAGCGCGCAGAAATGGCTCGACCCTGATTGACAACGGCTATTTCAACACCATCGACGAGATTCACGGCTACCCGACCTATTCTTCAAGTTGGGCTTCAGTCTATCCGGGACTCTACAAATTCCTCGACTATGAGATCGACGGCTCAATCAACAGCGGCGACCTCCACGTCATCGGAGGAAGCGCATATCCTCCGTGTGTCTATTCATTCAATTTCGGACTATCCTGGAAAGGCCTGTCCTTCAATGTGCTTTTCTATGGCAACCAGGGCAAATGGGTGAATTTCAACAAGGCTTTCGAGAAGGAATTCCTGAAGAAGGACCTTACCCTGCACACCGCGCAACTGGACTATTGGAGGCCTGACAACCGCGATGCATCGCACTGCACCCTGTCAATGGACGATTCAATGTACCGTTGGGCAGGCGGAGGCGGATCGGAGGGCTATTCATTGAGCCTTGAGGGACACACCTGGAGGAAGTCGGATTACCTGACCCTCAAGGAGGTCTATCTCGCCTACAAGTTCGACGGGTCGAAAATCAGGAAAGCCCTCGGAGTCTCAGGCCTGAGCGTGACCTTGTCAGGGAACAACCTCGTGACATTCACCAACCTCATCGAGGGCAATCCGCAGACCACCTCGCTCCAGGCGTCCAACTATCCTGTGATGAGGATTGTGAAATTGGGAGTTAAACTGGATTTCTAACATTTCGTGCAGATGAAAAAGACACACAAAATATTTTTGCGGACAGTGCTCGCCGCACTGGGAGCATTCTCAATCTGCTCCTGCAACTTCCTGGATGTGAGCCCTGAACTGGGTCTGACGGAAGAGGATGTGTTCAGCACCTACAAGAACTTCAAGATGTACTTCGACAACGCCATCACCAGTTCCGACAAAATCGACATCAGGGGCGGCTATCCGCTTTACCTTGACGGTCACGAGAGAAGATGGGCCTTTGTCTCCTCCACAGATGCGGCGGACTGCGGGCGTTACATCACCGTGCAGCAGCAGGTAAAAATCTGCAATATGTCGGATGATATGGTCAACTATCTGACATTCAACACCGCGCAGCGTCCTACCACCATCGCGATGTTCAGAATCATCAGGATTGCCAACAAGACCCTTGAGAACATCGGACGGCTCACCAACGCGACCGAGGCGGAAAGGAACGACCTCATCGGATCGGCATATTTCGTCAGGGCATACGCGCATTTCATCCTCTGCCGTTTCCACGGCGGAATGCCTTATCTCGACAAGGCCCTCGGTGCGGACGACGAATGGGACCTCCCGCGCCTGAGCGCACACGAGACATTCACAAGGGCGGCCGAGGACTTCTATCAGGCATATATATACCTTGAGAAGGCAGGAAAGATGAGGCGTGACGCCCTTCCGGGCCAGGCCGGTCACGGAGCGGGAGAGGAGATGGACCATCCGAACGGGACGGCGGCACTCGCACTGAGGGCCCGAGCCCTCGTCTATGCGGCAAGCCCGCTGAACAACCTGAACGGAGCCGCTGACTGGGAGGCTGCCGCCGAGGCCTGCGCCCTGGCAATCAAGGTGGCGGAACAGTGGCAGTTCGCAATGCTCCCTTTCTCAAGTTACCAGACGAACTTCTGCGGAAGCAAGTCCACGACAAACGAGCATCTGATGACCTATTCATTCAAGTCAAATATGAGGACGGGAGCGCTTTCGGGCATCCTCGCCTACCCGCAGAGCAATTACAGCAAGGGAGCGGGAATCTGCCCGACGCAGAATTTCGTGGACAAGTTCGAGACTGCCTGGGGAGACCCTCTTGAGACGGCCGCCCAAAGGCAGGAGGCCATTGCACTCGGACACTATATGGACCAGGACCCATACGCAAACAGGGACCCGCGCTTCTATGTGAACATAGTCTATGACGGAATGACCAACAAATACTGTTCGACGGGCATAAACATCTACTATGACCCTGAGAAGAAGACCTATCCTTCCACCACCATCTCAAGCAACACCGTCCTTTTCGGATTTGCCTGGGGCACGACGGACGGATCCTCAAACGGAGTCTCCAACACAGGCTACTACTGCTACAAGCACTGGAGGGGAGACTGGGGAGGCAGCGCAGGCTCGCACTACCACCTCGACCCGATCATAAGGATGGCGGAACTCTACCTGAACTACGCCGAGGCTGTCAACGAGGCCTATGGTCCTCAGGGAAAGGCCGGTGATTGCGAACTGACTGCCATCGACGCGGTCAACAAGGTGCGCACCCGCGCAGGAATGCTCGGCGTGCTGGACAAGTTCACCGCCGACAAGGACACTTTCCGTGAGAGGATACGCAACGAAAGGAACGTGGAACTTGCCTTCGAGGGCAACCACTACTACTTCGACATCAGGAGATGGATGACAGCACCAGAGGCTATGGGACAGCCGCTCTACGGGATGTACATCGAGAAGGTGGACAAGAGCGCGGAATATCCCAACGGCAGGAAGTACGAGAGGAGGCAGATTCCTTCGAACAGGCAGTGCGTATGGAAGGACTGTATGTACTGGTTCCCTTTCCCTGACGCACAGGCCAACACTATGAAGAATTTTGTTAACAATGAAAAATGGCTATAATATGATACTCAAGAGAAACAAACTTCTGCTTGCCGCCCTCGCCCTGCTTGCGGCATTTCCCGCTGCGGCACAGCAGGAGGACTCCGTGACGGTCGCCTTGCCTTGGCAGATTGACCGCCCGTTCTGGACTTCCCCGGGATCATCCAGGACTGTGAGGTCAGACAAGTTGCAGTCCTCCGCAGTTCAGGACCTGAGAGGCAGGCTGACAGGAACCATCCAGGGTCTGGAAGTGACCGAGACGGCCGGGGAGATCGGAGTGAGCGGGTCCCTGACCTCGCTCAAAATCGGAACGGGAAACTACGCGCTTGCCAGCAAGGGATTCGAGTCCCTGGTGCTGATTGTGGATGATGTGCCCGTGCCATTCAACCAACTTCTCCTCGACGCCGACCAGATTGAGTCGGTGACCCTGCTCTCCGACGTGGCTTCAAAAGCCATCTACGGACCTGTGGCATCATACGGGGCCATTTATGTGAAGACGAAGAAAGGAGGCTATAACAGCCCGATGAAAGTCACAGTCGATGCCGAAAGCGGAATCTCCGTAATCGACAGGATGCCGGGCTGGGTGGACGGCTATGACTATGCAAGGCTGAACAACGAGGCACGACAGGCGAGCGGTTATCCGACACTCTACTCCGACGAAGCCCTTGCCGGCTACTCCCGTGGGAATGCTTTCGACAAGGAATACCCTAACGTGGATTACCGCTCACTTATGATAAGGAATGTGAAGCCTGTCACCAGATTCGGCTTCAACCTCAGCGGAGGCTCGGCGAAAGTCAAATACAGCGCGACCCTGAGCGGCCTGAACGACGGTGACATCGCTAAGGTGGGTCCTGTGGCGGACTACAACAAACTCAATATGTCCACAAGCGTGAGCGCGAAGATCGGCAGGTACATAGAGGCGACCGCCTCATTCACAGGCTCGACCTCATTCCGCAGGAGGAGCAACACTTCCTTCACGGACTGGTACACCACTCCTGCAAACGCTTTCCCTCTCGCCCTCGGAAAGGCTTCCTCAATCGATGACCTTGACGACATCGACTCAGGGACGACTGTCTATGCCGTGTCAAGGGTATATGGGAACAACCCTTACGCCAAGATGGTGGACGGAGGGTCCTACTCGGACCGCTACCGCAGCGGGATGTTCAACGCCGCAGTTGACATCGACTTCTCGTTCCTTCTCAAAGGGCTCAAGTCAAGGACATTCGTCAACCTGAACTCCTTCTTCTACACGAGGAACGGACAGAACAACGACTATCTGGCGTACTACTGGAGTTCAGACAATTATGTGGGCGAACTCTCATCCCACAAAGGCGTGAAGCAGTCTGACAAGTCCGTGATGGACAACGCGACATACCAGAGCCTCAACTTTTACGAAAGGCTCACCTACGACTGGGCGAAGAACGGGCACAAGGTCTCCGCTGGAGCGATGTACTATCTCTCAAGCGTGAACCACACGGGCTCATCCCAGGCGGAGAGGCAGCAGAACCTCACGGTGAACGCGGAGTATTCGTGGAAGGACAGGTATTCCCTCCAGGCAGTCCTCGGCTACAGCGGGACATCCCGTCTGAAGAAAGGACACCGCTACGATGTCTTCCCTGCGGGATCATTCGTCTGGACTCTCTCAAACGAGCCGTTTATGAAAGACGCGAAGGCCCTCACCAACGCGAAGGTCTATGCTTCGGCAGGCCTGATCGGAGCAGCCGATGTGTTCAGCACGGGCTATCTCTATCAGGCGAACTACACCCTCACATCCGGAAGGTACTACGGACCGTCCGAGAAGAACGACCAGTGGTTCGGCGGCGACAGGGACAGGTCTGAGTACACCACCATCAAGCGTCTTGCCAATCCTGACCTCGGTTGGGCAAAGATCTTCCAGCTGGAGGCGGGCATCGACCTCGAACTGATGAACTGCCTTGACATTTCCCTCAGTTATTTCAGGGCACACAGGTACGGCATCATTTCCGATGTCACCTCCGTGCTGTCGGGAATCTACGGTATGACGAATGTGGCGGTCTATGACAACTACGCCGCAAGGCTCACCAACGGCGGTGAGGTCACAATCGGCTGGCACCAGTCCTTCGGGGACTTCAGGGCTGGCGTGCGGGCAAGCGCGATGTCCTGGGAACTAATCAACACGAAGGTTGTCGCGGATTTCTACGAATACGACTACCAGAGGCTGACAGGAGTGAACTCCGACGCGATCTGGGGGCTTGAGTGCATCGGCAGGTTCGAGAACGAGGAGCAGTTGGCATCCCTGCCGAAATATTCCGACGACGCGCAGGTCGGTGACCTGATCTACCGCGACCAGAACGAAGACGGAAACATTGACGTCAACGACAGGATTGTCATTGGCAACTCCTCCCCGAGGCTCCGCTATTCGGTCAACCTCCAGTTCGGATGGAAAGGTCTGGAACTGAATGTCACAGGTACGGGAAGGGCTTTCTGCCAGACGGTTATGAACAACGAATGGTTCTGGAACGGATGGGGAGACGGAAATTATTCCACATTCGTCAGGGACAACATCGGAGGAGCATACCCGCGCCTGAGTTACGAAAAGTCCAACAACAATTTCGTGACATCCTCATTCTGGCTGAAGAACTCCGGCTGGTTTAAAATCCAGGACGTCGAGTTGGCATACAACTGGAATTTCCGCAAGGGCGCCCTCAAAGGCCTGAGGGTTAGCCTCAGAGGGAACAACCTCTGCACAATATCCCCTGTCAAGGATGTCGATCCAGAGTGCATCGACTCAGGAGTCACGACCTATCCTCTGTTCAGGACATTCACAGCAGGAGTAAAATTAAATTTCTGATGAGTATGAGAAAAATATCATATATCTTCGGTGCGCTATGCGCCGCCGCAACGCTCGCCGCATCCTGTTCGGACTTCCTCGACGCGCTTCCAAACGGAACTTACAACGAGGACAACTATGAAGATTATCCGACAATCATCCGGGGCTACATAGACAAGGCATACAACCTCCTGCCTGCAAGTTACTGCACCAACGAGTTTATGGGGACGGACGCCGCCTCGGACGACGCGATGTGGAGGCTCAGTTCGAACACATTCAGGACATTCTCCATCGGACAGTCACAGCCCTCACAGAATCCCCTTTCGGATGTCTGGACAAGGGACTACGAAGGAATCTACTATGTCAACCTTTTCCTGAAGGACAACATCGGCCTGAACACAAGGTATCTTGTTGACGAGAACACCGACAAACTCCTGCGCAACGCCCTCCAGGGCGATGCCTACGGAATGAGGGCGTGGTATCATTACGACCTTCTGAAGACCTTCGGGGGCAGGAGCACCTCGGGGGAACTCCTCGGAATCCCTATTATGACCGAGCCTGCCGACATCAATTCCATCGACGGGTCAGGACTTAGGAGGGCGACCTACTCCGAATGCGTCAAACAGATTCTCGCAGACTGCGACTCGGCAGCCAAATACCTGCCATACGCCAACAGGTCCTTCCTGACAAGCGCGTCACAATCGACACCTGTCCTCGGAAGCGTGCGTTACGGAATGCTCGACGGAGTGGCAATCAAGGCCATCAGGGCACTGACCCTCCTCCAGTGGGCCTCACCATCCATAAACACCCTTGACGAGGTCAGCCGCTACGACGAGGTTGCATCCCTCTGCGCCGAGGTAATCTCCTACAAACTCAATGAGGAGAGCGCGAAAAGCAACTTCACGACATCAACAGGCTTCCTCTGGAGCGACTGCAACTCCCCTGAGGTCGTCTGGCTGTCAAAGATGTCCTCGGGACAGACCTACGAGACCTGGCTCTATCCGCAGATGTTCGGAGGCTCGGCCAACATAGCGCCTTCACAGGACCTTGTGGATGCCTTCCCGATGGCAAACGGCTATCCTATCAGCCATCCGTCAAGCGGTTACGACCCGAAAAACCCTTATGCCGGCAGGGATCCGAGATTCTACTCCACAATCCACTACAACGGCTCGTCCGTAGAGAACTCCGGCAACATCGTGTACACCTTCGACACCTGCACAGGCGGGAAGGACGCGCCCGGAGGCATAAAGACATCGCCTTCAAGTTACTATGTGAAGAAGTACCTCTACAACCGCTGGAATCCCAACGACAACAATGTGGAGACCGCAGAAAGGGCAGTCTTCCTCATCAGGTGGTCGCACATCTGCCTGATGTTCGCAGAGGCGGCAAACAATATGGTGGGTCCTATCGACAAGTCGCGCTACGGATACTCCGCAAAGGAGGTCATCGGATGGCTCCGCTCCCGCAACACCAACGACGGGACTGCGGGAATCACAAACGACCCGTATCTTGAAGAATGTGCCCTTGCAGGGGCTGAGGTGTTTGACGCCCTCATTAAGAACGAATGGAGGGTGGAGACCTGCTTTGAGGGGAAACGCTTCTGGAACTTGCGCAGATGGAACACATCAGCGGATGCCCTCAATGTCCCTGTGCACAAGGCCGTCCTGACTAAAGACGATGGCGGGAACATTGAATATCAACTGGATGCAGTGGCGGAGACAAGGAAATATCCGTCATTGTGGTTCCCTCTGCCGTACAAGGAGATGAGGATGGCACCTGAACTCTTCCAGAATGAAGGATGGGAAAGTTGGAAATAAGTTAAATATATGGATATGAAGAATATAAGATATATAAAACTCTTGTTCTGCGCCCTCGGCGCGTCTATGGCGGTCAGCGGATGCTACGAAGACTATGTGACGGACTGGTACAAAAGCGGCATATATGTGGCATACCAATATGACCTGAGGACTTTCGTGCTTGACGAGCAGCCGCGCTTCGACTTCACCGTCGGACTTGCCGGGGTCATCGAGAACAGGCAGGACAGGGCCGTCAAGGTGGAAATCGACAACAGCCTCCTGACATCGGACCTTTCCGAGTTCGCAATCGAGTCCTGCAACTCCTTCACGGCCCTCGACGGGCTGACGGGCAAGGCCCCGATAGGGCAGCTGTGCCAGGATTATGTCTCCTCAGAGGTCTCTGCGGCAGGAATAACCGCCCTTACAGCCCTTCCGGAGGAATATTTCACGGTCTCAGGACTCCCTGATATGAACATCCGCAAAGGCAGCCACACCGCCGTAGCGACAATAACGGCCACGGATGCCATCAAGGATGACGCTAAAGCCTTCAAACCTTATTACGCCCTGGCGTTCAGGGTCCTTTCAGCCGATGCCGACACCCTCGTAAAGGACAAGTCCTTCGAGATCATTGCCGTGAAATGCGAAAACCGCTTCTTCGGAAACTGGTATCACGGCGGCAAGACAGTAGTCCTGGACGACAGCACGGGAGAGA
>JBJEJS010000343.1:0-1781 GCA_051878235.1 Candidatus Cryptobacteroides sp. | reverse complement strand
CCAGAGGGATGTGCCCCTTGAAATCTCAGGGAGGAGCGCCCCCGGACGGAGCGTGAAGGTCACCCTCGGGAAGTCCACGAAGAAATGCACGGCTGACGGCAACGGGAAATGGCAGGTCAGGATGCCAGCCCTTCAGGCAGGGACGGGAATCCCCTTCATTGTCTCTGACGGCCGCGACACCCTGAGTTTCAGCAATGTGGCTGCCGGGGAGGTCTGGCTCTGCTCCGGGCAGTCGAATATGGCTTTTGAACTGGGTGCCGCCGACACTTTCTCTGCGGAGGGTCTGGACGACCCGCTGCTCAGGCTCTACGATATGAAAAGCGGTCTGAAGACCTGGGGGCTTGTCTGGCAGGAGGAGGATGCAGGCAGGGTCGCACAGGGGAAGTATTACGACAGGGCCGAATGGACCTGCTCGTCAGGGAAGACCACCCCAAAGTTCTCCGCTGTGGGATATTATTTCGGGAAGATGCTCAGGGACAGCCTCGATGTCCCTGTGGGGCTTATCTGCAACGCAGTAGGAGGGACGACCACAGAGTCCTTCACCTCAAGGGAAGCCCTTGAAAATGTCCTGCCGGGCTTCTGCGACGGATGGCTTGAGGACAAATCCGTTATGGAATGGGCGAGGAAACGGGCGCAGGAGAATATGTCCGCCTTCAAGGGAGGCTGGATCAGGCATCCGTTTATGCCGGGCTACCTCTATGACTGCGGCATCAGGCCTTTGAAGGGATTCAGTGTCAAGGGCGCAGTCTGGTATCAGGGAGAGTCGAATGCCGAGAACATACCGCAGCACGAAATCCTGTTCAAGACCCTTGTGGACTGCTGGAGGCAGACCTGGGACAATCCCGATATGCCTTTCTATTTCGTGCAGCTGTCAAGCATTGAGAGGCAGACCTGGCCGGAGTTCCGCAACAGCCAGAGGCTTCTCGCCGACGGGATTCCCCATTGCGGGATGGCGGTATGCTCCGACCTCGGGGACAGGACTGATGTGCATCCGAGGGCAAAGAAGCCTGTGGGGGAAAGACTTGCAAGGCTTGCCCTGAGGAATGACTACGGGAAACAGACCGAATGTCGTGCCCCGTCCGCCACAAAGGCCTCCATCAACGCGGAGGGGGACATCACGGTGGAGTTCGACAGCCCCCTTTCCGTTCAGGACGGGACGGCCCTGCGCGGATTCAAGGTCTGCCTCGGGGACGGGAGCGAAGTCCCTGCCACAGCGGTGATTTCAGGGGCGGACTCCGTGTGCCTATCAGTAAACCCGACAATCGGAGGCGGTGCCGCAGTAAAGGTCAGATATGCCTGGGAGCCATATACCGACGCGAATCTCTGCGGAGTCACGGGACTCCCCGTCTCCACCTTCGAGACAGAGATAAAGTAATATATATTAAGTATATAAAATATATAAGATATAAATAATATATAAAATATATGAAACGGAACATACTTGCCGCGACGCTTCTTGCGGCGGCAGTCCTTCCCCTCGCGGGACAACAGACATATAAGAATTACGCCCCATCAGGCAGGATATACCACAAAGGATGGATAGACCTGAACAAAAACGGGCGGAAAGACATCTATGAGGACCCCACACAGCCTGTGGAAAAGAGAATCGACGACCTTCTCTCACAGATGACAGTCGAGGAGAAGACCTGCCAGATGGTGACCCTCTACGGCTACGGGCGCATCCTTCAGGACGACCTGCCGACAGAACAATGGAAGACCTCGCTCTGGAAAGACGGGGTCGGGGCAATCGACGAGCACCTCAACGGATTCAGGAACTGGGG
>JBJEJS010000342.1:0-8732 GCA_051878235.1 Candidatus Cryptobacteroides sp. | reverse complement strand
CAAACCTTTAAGATTGACATAAATTCATTGGGAACGGAGGGAGGGATGCATCATCCGTAAAGTCCCTTCAAAAAAAACGGGATATTCCCGAATCAGAATACAAGAGAAAGCCCCGCGTAGATCTGGTAGCGGTGACCGGACATTCCGTCTTCTCTGTAATTCTTTGACATCCTGTCAATAAGACCATAGTTGTAACCTGCCCTGAGATCAAGATGGCGGACAAGGTTGAAACCGATGCCACCGCCTACGAGGATATCGAATGGCTGGAGAATCTTTTCATCATCGTATTGGTCCACGAATTTCTGCAAGTCGGAAGTGACATTTTCACTTTTGATTTTCCCGTTGTAGAAATTGTATGAAATCCGGCTGTTCTCCACTCCTGAGCGGCTGATTATCAAGGATGACGACAAACCGAAACCAAAAGTGGGGCCGGCAAACAAATACATTCCGAACATTTCGGGAACAAAGTCAAAAGTGTATTTCAGATAAACCGGTATCTCAAGATAATGCTCGACAATGTCCAAATTATCGGATTGCTTGAAATTACCTAACTTTTCCGTAGATTCGTCACCAGCAGCCACATACGAATACTGGATTCCAGGCTGTACGGACAATCCTCCGAGAAGGTCGATATCATACTCTATTCCCAGATGGAAGCCGTGAGTGGAAAATGGGTCGGAGTCAGATGAACCCGTTTTGTAATTCGTGACCGAATTGACATATCCCGCGTGAATGCCGAACTGTGCATTGGCAGTGGTGCATATTCCGGCAAGAAGCACCGCCGCGATGGTGAATACTATTGAACTCTGTTTCATAATCCGATATTTTTATGCAAAAATGCTAAATTTATTTCATAACCACAAGGTCATTCAAAAGAGCATACATAGTCAGACCCGCAATCGTCTTGATGCCCGTCTTCCTCGTAATGTTCTTCCTGTGGGTGATGACCGTATTTATGGAGATATTGAACAAATCGGCTATCTCCTTGTTAAGCAAACCTTTGGCAACACCGACAAGTATCTCCTTCTCCCTCGGTGACAGGAGTTCCTGCTCCCCGTCATCAATGTTCTTCTTCTCAAGCATACCCACGAGAGGCACAAGGAGGTCATTCTCGACGGCGGTGTGCATCCGGATGTCTTCCTTGAGTGAGAAGATGTTCTGAAGCGCCCTGTAGATGTCCTGCTGGTCACAGTCCGAAGGAACCTCGCGCATCACGATTCTCTCAAGTTCGTCAAGTTTCTCATCCACATCGTCGTGGGAATTACCGTACTTGCTGATGCTGAATCCTTTACCTCCACTGCATCCTCTTCCTTCGCACCTCTCCACCACCGATTCCACATACGGGAAAACCTCATCCTCCTCATTCTCGAAATGCCTCCTGAGTTCCTCCTTGTATTCGAGGAAGAATTTCCTCAGGACCTCGCTCTTTTCTTTCCCGCAAGGTGCGGTCATCTTTTCCAGGGACATTTCCAGGTCCTTCATTGCCACATCCATATAGTAGGTGTGGGAACGGCGCAGATACTTCAGTATGTCCCTGATGTCAGCGCTCATCAGCAATTCCTTTCCCGGGATTACAGAACGGAACGCATAAAGCCTGCATATCAGCAGGAATGTCTGTGGGTCAATTTCTTGCCTACGACACACATCCTCCACCGAGTCATCCCCGAAACCGAAAGGAATCCCCATTCTGTTGAGCACGCCCAACAGGCTGAAATCCACATTCATCAGTTCCGACATCTTCATCGACGGAGTAAGGTGATATTTTGAAAATCCGCAGTTGTCCATATTCCGTTTATCTAATTACAGGTACACGAATATATTCAGAATCAGGAAAATATGTACTGATATAAGTTTCAAGATATTCTCTTGTGTCATCAGCGATCCTTGTGTCTTCCTCAACAGGGAAATCATTGAAGACCAAGGCTTTCAAGGTCATATTCCTTGATTTGAGGGCCTCAAGGCTCAGGAGGGTGTGGTTTATGCTTCCGAGCCGTCCCGAAGTTACGAGAATTATGGGATATGACATATTCCGTGCATAATCTATTGTCAGCAGATCTCTTGTGAGAGGGACCATAAGTCCGCCCGCGCCTTCGAGAAGGACGGCATCATATTTCCCGGAAAGGATTTCTGTCGCTTTCCTGATTTTAGCGAAATCTATCGGGCGGGAATCAATCTCGGCGGCAAGGTGGGGCGAGCAGGGATAAGAATATATCTCGGGCATAGTCAGACCATCAAGGTCATCCTGAACAAGACCGCAGCCCATAATGCGCCGGTGAAGTTCTATGTCTTCCGAAACATCTTCGTTTCCTGTCTGGACCAGTTTCTGTGTTATGGTCCTGATGCCCTGTTCGTTCCATTTTGCGGCGAGCCATCCTGTCACATAACTTTTTCCTATGTTCGTGTCTATGCCGCTTACGAAATATATGTTATTTTTCATTTATATATATTTAATATTTCACTTTCATCAGAAGACTATTTCTTTGCCAGCACCATACGGAGAGGATGGAATGTAAGCGGGACATCCCCCTCAGGCGAGGCGAAAAGGGAATTATATCCCGTCAGGAACTCCTCCAGGGAAGATTTGCTCCATCTTCTTCCCGACAGGGAATTCACTCCTGTGAGTTTCAGATGCCTCAGCACATCGAAAGGCGTAGGGAAACGCCCCACGACAATCTCCTGCTCGCAAGCCAACATCTCAAGCGATTCAGGCATAAGGCTTTTCAGGGATTCGGCATCATAATAGTCAAGCCCCTCACCTGTGACCGCACGGACTTCCTTCAGATTCTCAGGCCCGAAGGTGCCCAGGGCGAGCACTCCCCCGGGGGCAAGGCTTGAGGCGCATTTCGCAAGGAAAGCCCTCAAGTCAGTCATCCATTGGACTGTGGAGGATGTAATCAGCAGGTCGAGATTCCCAGGAAAAGGAACAGTCTCGGCATCCCCCGGGATGAACTCGGCTCCCGCTTCAAGAAGATCGGCTATGTAGGCTGCGGATTCCCCGCAGAGGTCATTGAGATACAATTTTCCGATGGCGTGCGGGAAAGTATGTCCGCTCAAGCCGCCAAAGGCCTTCTGCCCCAAGAGTTTCCTCGTCAGGAGCCCGTCGGCACAACCTACCTCGAAAACCCTGCCCCAGGACCTTTCGGGAAGCATCTCCACCAGTTTGGCGGCTGTGTCGGCCTGCACGGAAGCATTACCTGAGTATGTTCCGAGGGCCCGTGCAAATCGTCTGTGTACCAATTCCTTGTCAATCAATGCTCTCCCCTCCTATCAACTTTTCAAAAACTTCTGGGCAGTAATGCGGCGCGTCAATCTCCCTGCAAGGCACCCCGAGCCTTTCCCAGGAGCACATCTGGTTTGCAGGAGGGAAAATCAAATCGCCGGTCCCGACAATGGCTTGTGTCCAGAAGGATTTCGGCGGAGTATGCTTTGAGCCGTTCCTGTCCTGTTCCCCTGCCTTTGATTTTGCCTCGGTGGCCGCCAATGCCGCCGCGACTGCCTTGAGTTCCCCGTCAAGGTCATCAAAACCTCTCCCGGGGAGATGCGCCTCGAAATGCGGGAGGAAAGCCCCGCACATCCGCCTTCGGAATTTCTTCAGGGAAAGCGGCGACATTCCTGAGACGGTCGCCTCGAAAATGGCAGTCGGAATTCCGCAGCGGTCATCCGCAAGTTCTACCGTGCCTCCGTATGCGGCTGCCCAGTCCAGGGGAAGATCGTTAAAAGTCCCCTCAGAGAACAGCCTTGTTGCGGCCCAGACACCCATTGACCAGCCGGCAACCCTGATTGAGGAGTATCCGTCCAGGACAGATGCGTCAAAGTCAAGGTCGTGGTAATCGTAGCAGAGCATCAGGTCGGAATCCTTTGCACGGCATTCTGCAAAGAGTTCAGCACCGGAGCCCCAGCCGCCGAAAAACAGGGTCAGGGTACGGGAGGCATTTGTTTTATTCAGGTATATCTGTTTCATACTATTTTCAATGCGCTTCACTTGGTTGGGATGGCGGGTACGGGAATGATGAAAGTAAATTTCGGATGTCATTCTCCGTGACGGAGGCAGTCAGGGAAATCCTCAGGCGGGCTATACCCTCAGGTACTGTCGGAGGGCGGATAGGCAGCAGATAGAATCCGCAGGAACGGAAATGGGCGGCCAGTCTGACCGCATCGTGGCTTTGCCCGACCATCAACGGGATGATCTGGCTCTCCGACGGGCAAGGTTTCCCCGCATCCGTGAGCGCACCCCGAAGTTCCGCCGACACCTTCGCAAGATGCTTCCTCCTGTCCGAAAAATCAGGAAGATGCCTCAGCACATAGTCCGTCCAGGCGATGTTCAGAGGAGGGAGCGCGGTAGTGAATATGAACGGTCTCATCCTGTTGATGAGGAATGTGCGTATCTCATTGGAACACACCACATACGCCCCGACTGAGGCGAGAGCCTTCCCGAAAGTTCCGCAGAGGAAATCCACATCGGCGATGCATCCCTGCTCCTCGGCGATTCCCAGTCCGCCCTCTCCCCTGACACCGACGGCGTGCGCCTCATCGACATAAAGCATCACGGAAGGATAGTCCTTCTTCAATGCCACAAGGCGGCGCAGGTCGGTCACGTCCCCATCCATACTGTATATGCTTTCCACCACTATAATAATGGAGGTGTATTTCCCGACATTCTCCCTCACAAGCCTTTCCAGGGAGTCAAGGTCCTGATGCCTGAAACGGATTGTGCGGGCGGCACTCAGTCTGATTCCGTCTATCAGGCTGGCGTGCACGAGTTTGTCGGCGAGAATGAGAGTGCCCGCATCGGACACGGCAGGAAGTATTCCCGAGTTCATCGCATATCCGCTGCCGAAAGTCAGGGCGGAAGGTCTTCCGAATGCCTCCGCAAGATGCCTCTCCAAGGAGTCGTTAACCCTGAAATTGCCTGTCAGGAGTCTTGAGGATGATGAAGAAAACAGGAGTTCCCCCGCATCTGCCGAGGCGAGGAAGCCGTCTGAGAGGACCCTGTCACCTGCAAGGGCAAGGTAGTCGTTGGAGGAGAGATTCAGCATTTTCCTGCCGTCCTCCACCAGATAGTTGCCGTCGTGCACAGCCGTCGGCAGCGTCCTCATATTTCCTGAATCTTCCAGATTCTTCAATATTTCAGGTATATTCATAATATATGATATATACTATTTTATATATATTATATACCTCATATACAAGGGTTTCATATCTCCGAGACAATTTTGACGAGGGACGTGGTCAAATGGGTCAGTTGCGGACCCGTGATGACGAAAGGCGGCATTATATACACCAACTTTCCGAACGGCCGCACCCAGACGCCTTCCTCGACAAAACGCCTCTGGAGGCGTGCCATATCCACTGGTTCTTTTGTCTGGATCACTCCGATTGCTCCGAGCACCCTCACATCGTCAACGGCCTTCAGACCGCGCGCAGGGGCGAGTTCCCTTGAAAGTTGATCCGAAATGGCGTCCACCTTGGATTTCCAGCCGCTGTCAAGAAGGAGTTTCACCGAAGCGGATGCTATCGCGCAGGCAAGCGGGTTGCCCATAAAGGTAGGGCCGTGCATAAACGAGTATGGGTAATTGTCCGATATGGTGTCGGCCACATTGTCAGTCGCAAGGACTGCCGACATTGTCAGGTAGCCTCCTGTAAGCGCCTTGCCTATGCACATTATGTCAGGGACGACCCCTGCGTGCTCCCACGCGAAGAGTTTCCCTGTGCGGCCGAATCCTGTCGCTATCTCGTCGAAAATCACTAAGATGCCGTTTTCGCGGGCAAGCGCGGCGGCCTCGCGGAGATACTGCGGATGGTAGAACCACATTCCGCCTGCCCCCTGTACGACCGGCTCAAGAATCAGGGCGGCAATCTTGTCGGAATTTTCACGGATGACCTCTTTCAGAGGCTCGATGTCCGAAGGGTCCCATTCTCCGTCAAACCTGCTGCGGGGCTGCGGGACAAAGAATCTGGAGGGAAGCGCAGGCCCGAATATGCTGTGCATCCCCGTCACGGGGTCACAGACCGACATCGCGTTCCAGGTGTCTCCGTGATAGCCGCTCCTGATGGTCACGAAATCGGTCCTGGAGGGTTTTCCGACGGCATACTGCCATTGGACCGCCATCTTCATCGCCACCTCGACCGCAACGGAGCCGCTGTCCGCATAGAAAATGTGGGAAAGTTCCTTCGGAAGGATTTCCATCAGTTGCCGGCCCAGTCTGACCGCAGGCTCGTGGGTCAGCCCTCCGAACATAACGTGCGACATCTTGTGCAGTTGGTCTTCGGCGGCCTTGTTGAGCACGGGATTGTTGTAGCCGTGCACGGCGCACCACCAGGAGGACATTCCCTCGATGAGCGTCGTGCCGTCGGCAAGGGTGATTTCACAACCCTGCGCGGAGACCACCTTGTAGGTCGGCAGAGGGTTGGTGGTCGATGTGTATGGATGCCACAGGTGGTCCCTGTCGAAGTCATCCGTAAGAAAATCAAAATTCATATCCTGCCTGTCTGATGCGTGCAACATTCGAGGAGATGTCGCGACCCGCCGTAGTGAGCATATCCCCGATGATGGCGGCGTTGATTCCGACCTTGTAGGCTTTCAGAATCGTTTCGTCAGAAAGCCTTGCGACCCCTCCTGCAAACCTCAGGTAGGCTGTCGGCATAATGAGACGGTAAATGGCGATGGTCCTGAGTATGTCCTCGTCGCTCATCAGGGGCATATCCCCGAGCGGTGTCCCTGCAATCGGGCTGAGTATGTTGACCGGAACGGACCCGGTGCCGAGGCCGCGTAGGGTCAGCGCGAGTTCGATTCTCTGATCCTCGCTCTCCCCCATCCCGAAGATTCCACCGCTGCAGATGTCCATCCCGACCCTCAAGGCGGCCTTCAAGGTTTCTATTTTCTGCTCCTGACCGTGAGTCGTGCAGAGTTTCCCGAAATGGGATGGGGCGGTCTCAAGGTTGCAATGATACCTTTCCACACCAGCCTCGTGCAGCCGTCTTAACTGGTCTTCTGTAAGGAGTCCCGAGGACATGCAAAGGGCAATGCCGCATCGTGACTTTATCTCTCTGGACACCCTGCATAGGGCATCCACTTCGGTGTCGTTGAGTTTCCTCCCGCTTGTGACATACGAGAATCTTCCTATGCCCCTTTCGTGACACATCAGGGCAGCCTCCACTATCGGAGCGTCCTCAAGCAGGGGGTAAACAGGGGCATCCGTGTTCCAATGTGCCGACTGGGCGCACCAGTGGCAGTTCTCAGGGCATTTGCCTGATTTGGCATTGATGATCGAGCAGGAATCAAATTTGACCGGAACACAGGCCTTGGTCACTTTTTCTGCCGCCGCCACAAGTTCTTCGGTGGTGCATCGCGAGAGTTCCTTCGCCTGAGCCTCCGTAACGCCCTTGCGGGTCGAGCAAATTCTGTCAAGTAGTTCTTTTGTAATCATAATCCTGTTTGTCAAACATCATTAGGGATTCTGAGGCAATTTTTCAGAGTCCTAAATCAGGCAAAGATAACAAAACATCCGTTTCTTGCCGTTAAAAATGTCAATTTTTAGGAATATGGAAATATAAGCCGCTTCAAATATGGATTAGATTTTCGAGGACAGGTTGATTTTCGGAGAGGGTCGTGAGCGACAGGTCAAATCGTCCTGCGGAGGTTTGACAGCGGGCAGCCGACGGCAGTCGGAACGAATTTAACGGTGCTAAATGACTGATGAGAAAAGCAATATGAACAGGAAAGATTATTTTTAGATGATGCCGGTTATTTTTCATATTCCTTAGCGGATTCCCGATCAGGTCGGGAATGACGGAAAGGAAAAATGGAATGACGGGACATACTATTCGACAACTGGAAGGACGAGGCAGGAAGCGGCACCGCGCTGATGGCAGACCCTGATGGTGGCCTTGCGGAAATCCTCTTCGCGTGCCTGGTAGATGTTCTCCACAAAGGTCTGCGGATTCAGGTCAACGAGAGGAAACCAGGTACTCTGCACCTGGACTTCAAGTTTGTCCCCCGGCAGGATGTGATGCGCTATGTCATTCATTGTGAATGAAATCTCCTCTATCTTCCCTGGTCTCATCGGCACGGGAGAAGAAAGGCTCCTGCGGTATTTGGCCCTGAACACCTCCCCGCGCAAAAGCATCGCGCGACCATCAGGGGCGACATCGGCCAGTTTCACTATGAAGTCCGCATCCGTAGTGGATGTGCTCACAAAAAGACGGACACCGACAGGTCCCTCAAGCCTCAGAGTGTCAGTCACATCCATCATAAACGAAAGGACATCCTCCCTCTCACGGGCAAAACTCTGGTCGGCCGCCATATAAGCCTTGTCCCTCTTGTCGGGCCTCTCCATAAACGGGACAGGATTGTCAGGATTGCTCACATATTCCGTAAATGACTGTCTTTCAGACGGAGAAGAGGTCGAAAGAGAGCCGTTTTCCCTTAGATACAGCGTCGTCGCCTTCATCTGTCGCGGCGGCCAGCAGTCATATTCCATCCATCGGTCCGTCCCTGAGACGGCAACCGAAACCGCTGCGGGAGCGTCGCCTTCGCCTTCGAGATAATGGCGGAAAAAAGGATATTCGACATTATATATATAATGGTCATATAAACCTTGTGCGAACTGGGCTTCGCCGAGGCTGGAATATGAGGTGTCCCTCCATCCTCCGTGATACCAAGGTCCGTATGCGAAATACAATTCGGTTTTCGGGGACTGTTCCTTGATCAGACGGTAGGTGTTGACCGCCCC
>JBJEJS010000341.1:0-8736 GCA_051878235.1 Candidatus Cryptobacteroides sp. | reverse complement strand
ATCACCATTCCTTTCAAGAGACATCCTCACCGTCCCTGACGCGAGAAGGTTGACAGGATATTTTCCGTCTATCCCCAACTCTCCGATGAAAAGGTCAAATTTCCCGCGGGGATAACCGTCAAAACGATAGTGCCCGTCACACGCCCACTCCACCGGCTGATAATGATGCTCGTCAAACACCTTCACATTGTCCGGATTCACAAAGCTGTCAATGTCCTTGATCTTGTCATCGTTCTCTTTTCCTATGATGCTGTTTGCAATATAGACAAGGTCAGGATACTTTGAGTGGAGAGCCTGGTATATCTTCTCATAACGCTCCCAGTAAACAGGACCGAAATCCTCATTCCCTATCTCAACATATTTCAGCGGGAAAGGATCAGGATGGCCATTGGCCGCCCTCAAAGCCCCCCAACGGGTATCAGTGCCGCCTATCGCATACTCTATGGCATCAAGGGCATCCTGAATGTACCAGTCCAGATTGACTTCCGGCTGCCGGAAATTCCAGGGGGATGCCTGCCACACCCATCCGGTACAAATCATTCCGGTGGATATCACATACATCGCATCAGCGCCAAGATATTCACAAAGCTCGTAAAACTCGTGATAACCTATTCCGTCAGTGCGGTAGTTCGGAGACCATTTGCTCCATTGCCCGGGTCTGTTCTCGGCAGGTCCTATGGTTTTCTTCCATTTGTACATCGTCTCCTCATTGATTCCGTGGACGATGCATCCCCCGGGGAACCGGATGAAATCCGGAGAGTACTCCTTGAGATTCTCCATAATGTCCGCCCTGAAGACCGACTTTCCATTGTCCCAGGTGTCACGGGGTCTCATTGAGACCACATCCATCTGGAACATTCCACTTGAAACCGGGCGGAAGGCAAGCAGACCTCGTTGGACATCCTCCAAGGGAATGAGGGTCAAGCTATGCTTTTCCCACATGTCCCCACTGACGGAGATTTTGTACTCTTCACTAATCCTCCGTCCTGAGGCATCTGTCAGGAACACTGTCAAATCGGAAGAGTAGTCCCGGTTCCTCACAAAAAAGGACAAGTCATAACCAAGTCCCTTCTTGAAGTTCATTCCGTAATATCCGACATTCACCACTTTGGCATCATCAAATCCAGAAATGTCCCTTGTAGTCTCCACCAGGAGGGAGTGTCTGTTGGCATTGTTCAGAGGATTCTCAGCCGTCAGGCTGATGCGGACAGGAGAATAAGTGACAGGGAACGTCATCCAACCGACCAGAGGGTCGATCTCGTAAACGGCCTTGTTTTTCCCTTTAGGGAACGGCACATCCTGATACAGCCCGTCTTTCACCGCAATACCGGCTGGAGGGTTGGCTTCCTCCAGGCATCTGTTCCGAACAAGTTCGGCATTCAGGGCTCCTTCACCCATCATCCCGATTTCCTCATAATGAAATCCATATTTTACCGGGGAGACTTTCTTCTGGATGGACTTGTCAATCCGCAAAGTCCCGTACACCCTGCCATCCCGTGCAGAGAGGCAACAGACCGGGACCATCAGGACCACACAGACAAACAGCCGTTTAATCACGGACATATACATATTCTTTTTGTTTACAAATATCGGCAATCTTGTCCCAAGTGACAGGTAATTATGTAAAATATTGAAAGAAATATGTATTTTTATCACGAGCCAGACCATAATTTGAACATAATTACCCATAAATGAACAATTACACCTGTAGGTCTGACTGCAATTGACTATTTTTGAAATATAAAACCAGTAAGGACAAAAATGAGAAAATTCCTGCTAACAGCAACGGCACTCATCCAGTTGGCAACGGCTTCCGCCCAGATACACTACGGAAACATACGGTTCAAACAATTCGGGCAGGCCGAAGGTCTTCCGCACAACACAGTCAACACCATAACCCAGGACAACAAAGGATTCATCTGGTTTGGCACCAGAAACGGCTTGTGCCGTTACGACGGATATTCCCTGAAGTATTTTTTCCACGACAAGAACGACTCGACCTCACTCCGCCACGATTTCATATTCAAGCTGCACAACGACACGTTCAACAACAAAATCTGGGTATCCACGGACAACGGAATATGCGCTTTTGACACAAAGACAGAAAGATTCAAACAGTACGACATTCCAGGAAACAGGAAGAACGACCTGTCCTTCACAAGCACCTCGACAGGGCTGCTGCTTGTCTGCTGTAGCAACGGTATATTCAAGTACGACCCGGGAATGGACTGTTTTACCCCCTTTCTTCTGCACAACAAGAACTTTACAAGGACAGCGATTGAAGACGGGAACAGCAACCTATGGATAGAATGCGGAAACAACATCCTGCGATATGACCTCAACAACTCCGAGATGCTGCCGGTTCCCGCCTCACTAAAAAAACACATAGGGCACAAGGCTTCGTTCAAATATTTGGGAGACAACAAGATAATATTCAACGCAAAAAAAGAGATCCTTTTATTCGACACATCCGATTATTCAATCACATCTTTGTCCGACATCATACACCGGGACAGTTATATATGTGCCGCAACAGACCTGTCTGGAAATATTTGGATTGGGACGGAATACGGATTATATGTCCTTGACGGAAAGACCTACCAATCAATCGCCCACTATGAACAGTCACAGAAGGACCGTAGCCAGCTGAATGACTCCCCTATTTACAGCCTGTTTATGGACAACGGAAACAATATTTGGGTAGGAACATATTTCGGAGGCGTAAATTATTACATTTACGGTTCCGAACAGTTCAGTATCTATCCATTCGGCAATTCCAGGAACAATCTCAGCGGCAAGGCGGTCAGGCAGATCATCGGAACCGGAGACGGGGGCATTCTGCTGACGACCGAGGACGGAGGAATCAACTATATGGACAAGGACAGAAACATCGTCCGAGCAAATGCCATCCACAAAAAGTTGGGAATCTCGGCAAAGAACATCCACTCTTTGAAGTTCGCAAGTGACGGGAGTCTGTGGATCGGACTGTTCCTCAAAGGGGTAGTCAAGTATGATCAGGCCACAGGGCAGACAATAGACTACGGTGCAATCTCTGAAAGGGGATCATCCGGATTCTGCATCCTTGAGACTGCGGACAGGAAAATCATCTATGGAGGTCCTTCAGGCATTTTCAGAATTAATCCGCAAGGGAAGGCCAAAGCGGCAGAGAAACTCAGTCCGCTGTCAACATTCTGCTTTCTCGAGACTGATGAAAAGCATGCGCTTGTCGGGACAAGGAAAAATGGAATTTGCAGCATAGACACCCAGACGGGGGACATTGACACACTTGATGTGCTGCCAGTCAATCATATTTTTGTCACTTCCCTGTTCCGGGACAGCGGTCAGGATATTTGGGTCGGGACCAACAACGACGGGCTTATTGTCCTTGACAAAAACCTCCGGACATCAAGAATCTACACTAAGGAAGACATTGGGTCCAACGGGATAAAAGGTATAATAGAGGACAGGCACAAAAGGATATGGGCCGGGACAAACAACGGGCTTGTCTGCATAAACCCGGAAGACGGGAAAATCACAAGATATACTGTGGATGACGGACTACCAATCAATCAGATGAACTATTCATCCGCCTACATCGGAGAGGACGGGGAAATATTCTTCGGAACAATCAACGGGCTGGTCTCCTTCAATCCGGAAACAATCAGACAATACCGGCAGAACTTCAATGTTGTCATCACCGGCATCTGGTGCAATTCAGGACAACTCCCGGGATCTGAAGGGGACACTAACCTCTCTGCCCCGTTCACTGACAAGATTACGCTCACCAATCCCCAGGCCAAGACATTAAGGATAGAGTATTCCGGAATGAACTACAAATATAACGACAACACAAGGTACTCCATCTTTATGGAAGGGCTTGACAAAGATTGGCAGGATGTCGGAACTCAGAACCAGATACGCTTCTCCAACCTGCATGCCGGAAACTACACCCTGAAAGTCAAAGCGGGCAATGACGGAACGCATTGGGATGAAAAAGGGATGACAACCCTTGCCATCAAGGTACTTCCACCCTGGTGGGCTTCAGTCTGGGCCTTTCTTGTGTATGCAGTACTTCTGATTGCCCTCGCATTTGTCTTTTACCGGTTCACAAAGGCAAGGCTCCTTCTTGTAATGAGATTGAGGACGGAACAGGCTCAAAAAACTGAGATGGAGAAAATGAACAAACAGAAGACTGACTTCTTCACCTATGTCTCGCACGACCTGAAGACACCTCTGACATTAATTCTTTCCCCTTTACAGAAACTGCTCTCACAGGATGAGTTGACCAATGCCGACAAGAAGAAGATAGAAACCGTTTATCGCAATGCGAACAGGATGAGATACCTGATTGACGAACTTCTGACCTTCAGTAAAATCGAGATGAACCAGATGAAAATCAATGTCAGGAAAGGGGACATTGTCAATTTCCTCGGAGAGATTTCATTGATTTTCGACAGTGTTGCTAAGGAAAGAGGCATTGAGTTCACTCTTGACCTGAAGGACGACGGGAGGGAGGTCTGGTTCTCGCCGTCAAAACTCGAAAGGATTATGTACAATCTCCTGTCGAACGCATTCAAATACACCCCCGCAGGCAAAGACGGTCAGGTGACTCTGAGTGCCCGCGTGGAAAGTGACGGAATGAAAGACATTGCAGTGATTTCCGTCAAGGACAACGGAAGAGGAATTCCAAAAGAAATGCAGGATAAAATCTTTGAAAGTTACTTCCAAGTGGAGCAGAAAGACCACAGGGAAGGATTCGGCTTGGGATTGTCTCTTACCAGATCCCTGATACTTATGCATAACGGAACAATCCGCGTGATAAGCGAACCTGGAACCGGTTCAGAGTTCATTGTGGAACTGAATGTGTCCGAAAAAGCATACAACGATGAAGAGAAACTTGTGGAGAACATAACAGATGAAGAAATCCAGAAATACAACAAGAGGATGCGGGACACATTGAGGCTCATTCCGGACAAGTTGATGAATGACGGCCAGGAAAAAGGAAGGGAAACAATTATGTTGGTGGAGGACAATACGGAAATGAACGAATATCTTTATGACATATTGAAGGACAAATATGAGGTAATCCGGGCATCCGATGGAAAAGAAGCGCTTCAAATGCTGTCAAAAAGGTTGCCGGACATTATTGTTACCGATATAATGATGCCCGGGATGAGCGGTCTCGAACTCACATCGTTAGTGAAACAGGATGTCACCACAAGTCATATCCCGGTGATTATGCTCACAGCAAAGACGGATGAGAAGGACTTCACAGAAGGATACAGGCGAGGCGCGGAGGCATATATCACGAAACCGTTCAATGCACAGAACCTCGAACTTCTTATCGAGAACATCCAAAAGAACAGACGAAGGAACATTGAACGGTTCAAGGACACTGAAGAAATGAATGTGACGCAGATTGTGAACAATCCGAGAGACGAGAAGTTTATGAAGGAACTGATGGGATTCATTATGGACAACCTCTCAGAAGAAGATCTCAGCGTCACTGAAATTACCGGACACCTTCGTATCAGCAGAAGCCTGCTGCACACTAAATTGAAGTCCCTTACAGGTTGCTCAATCACCCAGTTCATCAGAAAGGTGAAGATGAAGGAAGCCAAACAATTCCTGCTGCAAGGAATGACTGTTTCTGAGGTTTCTTATGCCGTCGGCATCTCTGACCCCAACTATTTCACGAAATGTTTCAAGAAGGAATTCAATATTCCGCCTACGGAATTCATAAGACAATGTATTAAGACTGATTAGATATGAATGCATTAAAAGAAACAGGGCTGATAATGCTCGGTACTATGGCCTCTATGGCGGCCGACGCACAAAAGAGACCAAACATTATTCTTGTGCTGCTGGATGATGTCGGATACTCGGATCTCGGATGTTACGGTTCAGAGATTGACACGCCTAACATAGACCGTCTGGCTGAAAACGGAATAAGGATGAGGCATTTCTACAATTCGGCGCGAAGTGCCCCGACACGGGTTTCACTTATGACCGGATTGTACCCGCATCAGGCAGGACAGGGAGCATTAGGCAGGGTTCCAGGTTACCCGGCATATCAAGGATATGCAAATGACTGCAATATCTTCATCCCGGAATTGCTCAAGACAAAAGGATATTTCAACATAATGACAGGCAAATGGCATATCGGTTTTGACCATAATGTCACTCCAATAAGCAGAGGATTCGACAGGTCACTTAATGCCCCGGTGGGAGGTTACTATTTTTCAACTGATGTGGAAAAAAATCCGGAGATGCAGGGCAAAGGAAAGAAAAGGCTGTTCAGGAACGACACTCTCATTCAGTTCAATGACCATTCGCTCCCGGAAAAATGGTATTCAACGGATTTGTGGACAAAAGAAGGACTGAAGTATGTCGATGAGGCGATTGAAAATGGGCAGCCATTTTTCTGGTATCTGGCATACAACGGGGCCCATTTCCCTCTCCAGGCACCGCAGAAGACCATTGACAAATACCGGGGGAGATATATGGAAGGATGGGAAAAGGTCCGGGATGAAAGATATGGGAGACAGGTCAGATCCGGATTGTTCTCCCCAGACGAAGAACTGACTCCGCGAAATCCTAAAATACAGGATTGGGACAGCCTGTCAATTGAGGAAAAGGAGCAGCAGGACCTGATTATGTCCATATATGCTGCTGTAATCAATGAGATTGACAACGGTATAGGTATGATAACAGGACATCTCGAAAAGAAAGGTGTTTTGGACAACACATTGATTATACTCCTGTCAGACAATGGAGGAAACGCGGAAGGTGGACTATATGGCAAATGTAATGGAAAAAGACCCGGTGCGGCAGGAAGCAATGTATGGCTTGGAACAGCATGGGCCGACGTCTCAAACACGCCGTTCTTCCTCTACAAACATCACGGGCACGAAGGTGGATGCGACACCCCGCTGATATTGTTCTGGCCTGAGGGAATTGACAAAAAGATGAACGGACGCATCGACAAGACGAACTACGGGCATATTACCGATATTATGGCTACACTTGCTGATATTACAGGAGCAGAATATCCGTCGGTGAGAGACGGACATAAGATTCCGCCAATAGAAGGCACATCCCTGTTTCCTGTTTTGGAAGGAAAAACAGTCACAAGAGAAAAACCTGTCATTATGGAACACGAAGGCAACAAGATGCTCCGTGAAGGGAAATGGAAAATCGTGCAGGAATACAGCGAGACAGAATGGATGCTTTACGACATCAGCACGGATCCGACAGAGATGCATGACCTGTCCTCCTCGCACCCGGACCTGTTAAAGAGATTGGTGGATAAATACAATTCGGAGGCACACCGCATTGGGGTCGAGCCTGAAATACCATTCAAAATAGGACAATGGTATACTCCGGTGTCCGATTATCTGAAATGACCTGTCTTTTTATGAAGCACACTGCGAATATATTCTCTGTTTCGATTTTTCCCGATAAAGCAAATCAACTACAATCCAGCCGCCATTACCAGGTTCCCTTAGTAATGGCGGCAAACTATCGAAAGCTAAGCCATTCTGCGATATAAGCGGCTAACACGGCCAGTCAGAGGCTTCCAGCAATCCATCTGAGTGTTCCACGACAGCATAATTGTCGTGATTTCGCCACATTATTTTTTTTAATATTTCCGGTTGCGGATTGACATATCTTGACATACTTAGAGATCCGTGTCAAGAATGGTCTGTGACCGTTATTTTTTACCTGAAATGACAAAATAATATGACGGTTTTTCCTTGAAAAAATCCGGAACAGTTTATATATTCGCAGGATTGTTTCCTAAGACAGGGGGAAGGGACATATTTTAGAGAAGGACGATGATGAATGTCAAAGAGATCTCGGCATCTGCGGTTGCAGTGCTGAAAAGCGGGAAATTCTGGAAGGAATTGCTGCTGATGACCGTCGGGCTGCTTGTGGGAGCGGCGGCTGTCTATTATTTCCTGATGCCGAGCGGGATTGTCGTGGGCACGGTCTCGGGTCTGGCGATGGTGCTTAACGCGCTCATCCCTGCAATAAAGGTCTCTCAGTTCGTGCTCATCCTCAATGTCATCCTGGTGATTCTTGCGATTTTAATCGTCGGGAAGGAGTTCGGGATGAAATCCATCCTTGCCTCCATTTTCCTCGGTCCTGCGATGGATCTTTGCGAACTTGTCTGTCCCGTGTCGCGCCTGATTCCCCAGGGCCAGGTCGGAGTGATGGGAGACCCCTGGTTTGACTTGTGCTGCTTTGTGCTGATGCTCAGCGCGTCACAGGCTTTCCTCTTCAGAATCAACGCATCGACAGGCGGGTTGGACATTGTGGCGATGATCCTGAACAAACTTCTCCACATCGACATCGGGACCTGTGTCACCTGCTCAGGCATCGTGGTCTGCCTGACTGCGTTCCTCATTCCTGGCAATTCATTCAGGATGGTCATCATCGGCATCATAGGGACTTGGATGAACGGGCTTGCCATCGACTATTTTATGACAAGTCTGAACAAGCGCAAGAGGGTGTGCATCGTGTCTCCCGAATATGACCGCATCAGGAGGTTCATCATCGAAGATTTGGTCAGGGGATGCACCCTGTACGATGTCAAGGGAGGGTATTCCGGAACTCCGGGCGTGGAGATAGAGGCCCTTCTGACCCAGCACGAGTACGGGAAACTGCTTGACTTTATGGAGAGGAACAACATCAGCGCATTTATGACCGCCGGCAATTGCAGCGAGATTCACG